>NZ_JALKVM010000175.1:0-16841 GCF_057440575.1 Johannesbaptistia floridana | reverse complement strand
AAAAATTAATAGTCTCTCTTAATTCTAAATTCTTCATTCTTCATTCTTCATTCTTTACCCTCCCCATATATAGTGGTGTATAATTAAAAACCCCCTATATATAGAGTTTATAAAAAAGATGAATTACATAGAAGAATGGGAAGCCAGTGGCGTAGATGAAACAGTAACCAAACTAAACGTAATTTCCTTAGAAGGAAGAGTTGCCCTAGACTATTTATTTTATTCAGATGATATAAAAAGACGTAACGATGGAAGAGTAGCTGAAGAAATTCTCAAACGTTATCAACATGCTGAAGCAGGGGGTTGGTGGTGTTCGGGAGTTGACTTACTTACTGGAGAAGAAGATTTATGGGGTTGTTTTAAACCTCAGCAACCGCGAGTCATCAATAAGAAGTTAATCAAGTATGAACATCCGCCCAAAGCTTCTACAGGGGTATTTGCCCTACGAATTCCTGTAAACCTGTGGCAACAAATAGCTCAACGTTACTCACTTCTAATCTTACCAGAAGAAATAGAAGCTCAACAACCAGATTTAGGTTTTTGGCAATGGGTAATTAAACATAGAGAAGTACCAGTATGTGTCACAGAAGGAGCTAAAAAAGCGGGTGCCTTATTGAGTGCCGGATATGCAGGAATTGCCCTACCGGGTATTAACAATGGTTATAGAGTACCTAGAGACGATTGGGGTAATATAATTGGGAAATCTGCTTTGATTCCTCAATTACAAATACTAGCTCAAGAAAAACGAGAAATTTATCTAGCCTTTGACCAAGATACTAAACCGAAAACTATCCAAGCTGTCACCAAGGCGATGATTAAGTTAGGTTACTTACTTAAGCAAGCAGGCGCAAAGGTTAAGGTAATTACTTGGTCTCCTCAACTAGGCAAAGGAGTAGATGACCTCATCGCTAATCACACGGAAGCAGCCTTTGCTGAAGCTTACGAAACAGCATTAGATTGGGATACTTGGAAGGCACAATCTTTTGCACAACTAACTCAAACAATTAATTTAGAGTTGAATTGTCGCTACCTCCCCTATATGTCAATTCCCTCCTCAGCCCAGTTAATTGCGCTAAAATCAGCTAAAGGCACAGGGAAAACTGATTTTTTGGGGAGAATTAGCGCTCAAGTTCAAGCTAAGGGACGCAAAGTCTTGTTAATTGGTCATAGAATTAAATTACTTCAATCTCTCTGTGCTAGATTCCAGATTAAATATATCACTGAAGGGGGTATAAATAAGCAGGAAAGTTATGGTATTTGTATTGATTCTCTACACCCT
Organism: Johannesbaptistia floridana; assembly: GCF_057440575.1. Taxonomy (NCBI): domain Bacteria; kingdom Bacillati; phylum Cyanobacteriota; class Cyanophyceae; order Chroococcales; family Cyanothrichaceae; genus Johannesbaptistia; species Johannesbaptistia floridana. The sequence goes on along the minus strand of NZ_JALKVM010000175.1, from coordinate 15,562 downwards.
AACTCCCAGGCAAAATTTAACCCTCAAGATTGGCAAAATAGCCTCCTAGTTATCGATGAAGTTGAACAGGTATTGTGGCATTTGTTGAATTCTAGTACTTGTAAAGCTAAAAGAGTAGCTATTATCAAAAGTTTGAAACAATTACTGCAAACTGTGTTAAGTAGTGGTGGTCAAGTTTTTATCGCTGATGCTGATTTGAGTGATATTGCCGTTAATTATCTATCTTCTCTAGCGGGAATAGATTTAGAACCATTTATTATCTATAATCGCTGGCGACCTACAGCTACAGAAGCCTGTGAAGTATATACATATCCAGAGAATAGTCCTAAAAGATTAGTGAGAGATTTAGAGAAACATATTCAAGATGGTGGTAAACCCTTGGTGTGTCTCTCGGCACAAAAACCAAAAAGTCCCTGGGGGACTGTGACTCTTGAATCCTATTTGAGTAAAAAATTTCCTCAGGCTAAAATACTGCGTATTGATTCAGAATCAAGCGCTCAAATCGGACATCCCGCTAATACTTGTACCGATAACCTCGATAAAATCTTGGCTAAATATGATATCGTCTTAGCTAGTCCAGCAATTGAAACGGGAATTAGTATCGATATACGTGGTCATTTTACCAGTGTTTGGGCGATCGCCCAAGGGGTACAAACTCCCGAGTCAGTATGTCAAGCTTTGGCTAGAGTGCGAGAAAATGTCCCTAGATATATTTGGGTAGCTAAATATGGTTTTAACCAGGTGGGAAATGGTTCTACTTCTATACCAGCTTTGTTGAAATCCCGTCATAGTTTAACTAAAGCTAATATCTCCCTCTTGCAGCAATCTGATTTTGAAGCCATTGATGATATTGATACGGGTTTTCAGGGTGAATCTTTACTTTGTTGGGCGAAAATCGCTGTGAGAGTCAATGCCTCTATGCTTAATTATCGCAGTTCTACCTACGCCTTGTTACAGCAAAATGGCCTGCAACTAGTGGAAAAATTAGGCGCTACTCTTAACTCCTGTCAAGAACAAAATGCCCTAGCTGAGGCTATTAATGAGGTGCAACAACAAAACTATGAAGCCGAATGTCGCGCTATATCTCGTGCTTGTGATTTAACTACTAGTCAGTATCGTCAACTTAAGTATAGACTAGTTAAATCTAAACAGGAAAAACTCAGTTTAAGAAAGTACGAATTAAAACAACGTTATAGTCTACCAGTTACCCCCCAATTAGTCAGTCAAGATGACCGTGGATGGTATCATAAGTTACGCTTACACTACTTTTTAACAGTAGGACGTTCCTATTTAGTAGATAGAGATGTTTTACTAGCAGCTAACTTAATCAAAAATGGGCAGGGTGCTTTGTTCGCTCCCGATTTTAATAACTCTCAACTTGGTCCAATTATTAGTACTTTAGAAATGTTACAAATTCCCCAGATTATTAGTGATGTAACCAGAGAATTGAGTAATCAAGACGAGAATTTACAACGAGTAGGGGCGATCGCTCTCCAATACCGAAAACAGATTAAAATACTCACTAATATCGGCTTAAGTCAAAAATCTACACCAATTAGAATTGTTAAGCGTTTACTAAATATGATTGGTTTTGATATACAGTTTGTGCGCGTCTCCAAAGGTGTTAGATATTATCGAATTGTCTCACCTCAAGATAGTCGTGAAATCATCTTTTCTATTTGGTTAAGATTAGACAAGCATAAACCAGGCAATTCTGAAGCACTATTTTGAGGCTTTGAGATACACAGGGTGTCACAGTACCTCAGACCAAAGCATCTTTATCACTCATTTACTGGTTGTGGATGAATCTTGAAGTTTTGAAGTCTTGAAGTCTTGAAGTAACGAGTAAGAAGTCTTGAAGTAAGAAGTAAGGAGTAATTATTTGAGTAATGAGTTTTGAAGTAAGGAGTTATTAGATAATTCCTAAAGTTTGAATCAAATTTTATAACATTGTTATTCAATTAGTCAAACTTGACACTCTTGCCCCTTTGGGATCGCACAACTGCAAATCGCCCCGAGTAAAAGAAGGTAGTTGCACATTTAACTATTAAGTAAAAATTAAGTCTGGATAAGGGTTTTTAAATGTGCAAGATATGAGTTCACCGCTTTCTAAAAGTCATTTTTCATACTCTCTTCAATTACAAACAAAACTTCAGGAGGAATCATGGCCAATAATTGCTCTTGAAAATCAGTTTTACCAGGATCGTCTCCCGTGGCTAAAACAGCTTTTAAGCGTGGCATAACCTGTTCGTCAGTCATGCAAACGAGAACATCAAAGAGGCGATTAAACTGATCTTCTGTTAACTCTGCGTCTTCGATGGGAATTTCCACTGAAGCGTGAACATCACCAGAATTGGGATCATATTCTAAACGCAGTAATTTAAACTCATGCTGTAAATGTAGTAAAGTTCTAAACAGAACTCCTTTGAACACATGATCTTGAACATTAGCGATTCTGGGGATAACCATTTGCAAGTATTCCCCATTCTCTAATAAGCGAATCAGAACTAATACTTGTGTAAGGTTTTCACCTCGGTAATATAAGTTAATTTGCTCCTCTTGGTGATTAACATAATATTGTAAGAATCTATTATCGAGATATTTAGTCAAGAGGTCTAGAGATGTAGTCATAGGATCAACTCAAAGTAAATAGATATTCCGTAACCAGGACTTTTTTGTCCTTACTATCTATTTCAATCTATTTGGCTAAAAATAAAAATAAGAAAGTTCATATTGTTTAAAGTAGATTAATTCTTGACATTTGGTGGTCAATTGTATTCATGCGTTACAATTTCTTCCCTATTCCCTATTCTCTATTCCCTATAAAAGATAAATGAATGCTTATCATTAACTCATATCTTCCACCAGAACTTATGTACTAATTTTTTAGGAAAAATGTTCTTTATGGTTAATTCTCTATAATCTTTGTCTCCTAGAGGTTTAACATCAATTCTCTTACTCATTACTCCTTACTCCTTACTCATTACTCAACCCCAACCAGTAGCTTTTGCTAAAGGTGGAAGATCTGATATTAAGCTTGTACACCGAGAGCCAATTGTACTATCATCTTGAGTAGTATATTAATTGTTAAAAAGTTTCGTTAAAAACTCTCTTTTGGCAAAAGTTAAGAAAGTTAATATAATTTGAATAAAGTTCAGATTTTTGATTTATATTGTGCAAGAATTAGTGAGGTTTGATGTTCAAAAGATCGACAATCCTGAAATCTCAGGGGTCGAATACCAACAAGGAACATTATTAAATTACGAAGTCAGAGAATATTTATTGGAAAAAATTAAAACTGCTAACCAAACAGTTCAAGGTATTAGCCACAAATACTGTAAACCTATTCACAAGGCGGATGGATATAACTATGCAACATAAATTATGTCCCTCATTTCCTCTCATCGCTAACCTGATGAGAGGTTTAGCGAGAGTCTCCATGAGGGCGGAAAGATGATTGAGCAGAGCATTACCTTAAACAAAGTAATTGAATTTTTAGAACTGACGTTTTCAAAACAAGGATTATCTTTAGAAGCAGTAGAAAAAAAAATTTTAGAAGGTAGCTGGAATAACATCCCTTATGAAGAAATGGACATTCCAGGTTATTGTATTGGGTATCTGAAAACCAATATTGCTCCTAAATTATGGAAAAAGGTTACTAATGTACTGCAAGAATCTGATTTAATTTCAGATAATCAAACAATTAAAAAGAAAAACTTCTCTGGAGAAATAGCGGGAATAGTAAAATTACATTACCCCAATGATTTAATTAACCAGACAATTGATAATCGCTTTAAAATTACAGAACTAAAAAGCAAAGGAGTAATGGGTAACACCTATATGGGTGAACATTTACGTCTGCCACCAGATAGAAATCAATGTCTAATCAAGCACTTAAAGATTAACACTAATGAAAATGCCACTATTAAATTTAATAGAGAAGTGGGAGCCTTGTATAAACTAAGGTGGCATCCACAAATTCCTTATTTAGTAGACCACTATACACACGAAACTGGATATTTCATAGTTTATGAATATATCAGAGGTTATTCTTTAAGTGAAGAACTATCAGAGAAAACATTAAGTAATCCTTGGAGCGAAACCAAAACGATTAATCTTATTCATAGCCTTCTCAATGTAATACAGTTTATTCATGAACACGATATGGTTCACAGAGATATAAGACCATCTAACCTAATCAAGAAACTAAATGGTGATATAGTTCTGATCAATTTTGGTTCTATTAAACTGTTAGCTGATAATGATGCGAGGACTTTTTTCGGTACACCAGGATATATGGCTCCAGAACAAAGTTATGGCACTCCCTATCCCTGTAGCGATATTTTTGCTTTGGGGATGCTAGGAATTCAAGCAATTACCGGGTTACCACCAAAACAAATTAAAACTAATTGTGACTTTAAGATAATTTGGGATAAGCAGGTATCAATATCTCAAGATTTGAAAAAGATTTTGGAGAAGATGACTGAATACGATCTACAAAAACGTTATCAGTCAGCAGAAGAAGTTTTGACGGACTTACATCAAATTGATTAAAAATGCTCAAAATCGATATATCATAAGTTAATAATGCTATAAAAAAATAAACCTTGCTATGTATACTGTTCCCGTCCGGCGTGAGCTACCCATTGCGCCGGAAGCGCTCTTGTCCCACCGCTGTTCCCCGTTCTCTTTCCTTATATTTATCGCATTTTTTTAGGGAAATGATATTACCCCCTTCTCACATCTTCCACCAGTACTTATGTACCAAATTATTGTGGTCATCCGTTCCCCGGATTTAAAATCCTCTGCGATAGATGACCGCATAAGCAAAGGGAAAAAGTTCATTTCTCTTTCGTTTAAGAAAAGCATCAGGAGAACAAAAATACTGAATATGTCTTTTTGGTCAACCAATTTTTAAGGGCGATCGCATTAATTCTTTAACTCATTACTTAAAGACGTAAAGACTTCAAGACTCATTCTCATTACTTCAAAACTCCTTACTCCTTACTCCTTACTCCTTACTCAACCACAACCAGTAACATTTGGGTTTTGATGCTTTGATGTTATCCTTAGCACTTCAAAAATTAGCGTGATTGATTGTCAAATATTTATATAATTAGAGAAAAATAATTATGTATTTTGAGTACTCCATTTAATTTTTATGGCAATACTCAGGTTCTGTGTTTAGCGTTGAAAAATAATGAACCCCACTAATATAACAAACTCACTATTGCCTCTTGAATGAGTAGCTTTTACCCTATTAAGTAGTATTACAAATACAAATAATATAAAAAACCAACTGGAACTATGAATAATAATCACAAGACAAATAATCGAAAAAAAGTAATAAATGAACGTTATGAAATTATAGAAAAATTAGGAGATGGAGGTTTTGGAGAAGTTTATAAAGCTAAAGATAAGGGAATATTTGATGAAATTGTGGTCGTAAAAATCCTCAAAATTGATAACAAAATTGATCCCGTAGATTTACCTGTCTTAAAAAAATTATTTGAAAGAGAAGCGGAAACTTTATACAATCTCAAAACTCGTTATCCTCAAATACCTATTCCATCTATAAAATATAACCCTATGCCGAAAAACAATGATGAAGATTATTATTTTGTGATGGAATATATTCAAGGAAAAAATTTACAAGAATATCTTGAAGAGGAAGAAAGATTAGAAGAAACAAGAGTAATTAGATTAATTAAAAATATTTTAGAAACGGTTAAATTAATACACGAATATGGAGTGGTGCATCGTGATATTAAACCCGATAACATAATCATACAAACTGAAACTGAAGAGGAAAAAATTATCTTAATTGATTTTGGAGCTGTCAGCAAAAATTTATTGCAAAATCAATATTATCATGAAAAAACAGAAGAGTTAAATCACTTGACAACAAATGTATTTAATCTAAATTATTCTCCTCCAGAACAATACTCCTACAAAAATACAGTCAATTTTTACAGTGATATATATAGTATGGGAATGATAGCAACTAGAGCTATAACAGGTCAAGTACGTTCAAAATTACCAAGAAATCCAACTACAGGCAAAATATCACTAACATGGGAAGAAAGTCCACCAATTTCTGAAGAGTTCAAAAAAATCATTTATCAGATGATTGCTGACGAACCTAGTGAACGCTATCAATCAGTTGATGAAGTACTAAAAGATCTTGACTCACTCCTTGAAATTCCCCCTACCCCAGATGATGAACCCCCCCCAGAAAAACCAATAGATCCAATTAACCCTACCCCAGATGATAAAACCCAGCTAGAAGACCCAATAGGTCCAATTAACCCTACCCCAGATGATGAACCCCCCCTAGAAAAACCAATAGATCCAATTAACCCTACCCCAGATAATACCAAGCCGAGAAGAGGAATGAGAAGAGTTTCTATGATTGCTTTACTAACTGGATTGGTGACTATTGGACTAGTAAGTTTTTATCTAAAATATCTCAGGAAAGGAACTGATCCGACGATATCTGATATAGATATAACAGAGTTGTTGGTATTCTCTAGACCAAGTCAAGTTAATCCAGGTACAGAAATTAAAGTTTTCGGATCTATCTCGATGATCCCTTTAAATGAAACCATTAAAGAAAAATTTGAGAAAACTTATGTATCAAGTACAATAAATCTTCAAAATCCTAATGGTTTTACTTCCGGTGGATCTAATCAGGGGATTAAAGCTCTTTGTGAGGGTAAAATAGATTTAGCTGCTGTATCTCGTTCTGTTAATGAAAATGAACCCTGTAAAGTCAAAGGTGTATCAGTAGGAAAAGATGCTATTGTAGTTATTGTTCTTAAAAATGACGGATCTTCACCTAGTCTAGATAACTTAACGAAGGAGGAATTGCAAAACATATTCCGTTGTGAAGACGACTCGTACTTTGTAATTCATGGTTCCTTAGACAGTGGTACTCAAGATGAATTTGAAAAACTATTTCTAGATAATAATCTTGGTAATTGTGTAAATAATCCTAATAACTTTAGAAGATGGAAGGATGATGAATATACAGGTCGTATAGGCTTTATGCAACAAGAGAGTGAGAACGACCCGAAGCAGAGAATCTATATTACTCATGCTCCCTATAGTTATGCTAACACACAGAGAAGCATCAAGATGTTATCTATTGATGGATATAAGCCAACAGATCAAGGCTATGAATATAAAAGAAAATTATATTATGTGTATACAGTTAATGATAAGAATGAGCCTGATAATCCCAAAGTCCCCATTTTTCTAGGATTTGTTCGCTCTCTTTTTGATTAAAATCTGTTTTTTTCTTGAAGAGCGATCGCCCAACTTAACTACTCTTTGTGATATAAAGATAGCTCATTAATCATGTTAATTACAGCTAATTTACCGATAAATCCCGATAAATTTGTCCAGGAAGATCAGATACTAACTATTACAGGAAGGCTAAAAAATGCCCAGATTTTTAGTATTTATGTAATTCTAAAAAATCTGAGCTAACGTAAAAATATATCCAAACTTGAGAAAAATTTGGAATTTTTCCAACCATCTTTGAGATGATCATTTGTAGGTAGATGTTATAGCAATATTGATTTTTCGTGTTTGAGTTTGGAAAATAATCAAACCGACTAATCAGATCAAATCCCAGATAAATACCCAGTGATAAAAGATAGTTAAGGCATACAGCAGAAGGGAAGGAAAAAAGTATGAAGAAAAGATTTTACTATAACTTATTAAACGGATTTGATATAACCTTAGTATTGCCTATCAAGGCAGTTTATCTTATTTAACTAATACTGAGAGCAAAGCACCAGTACTTTCGTACTAACTAATCTTGAGGAAAAATTCATTTTTTTTGATCACTAAAAGGGTTTTTGACCCCAAAATTTAAGCATAAATACTTAAATTTTGTTTCAGAATTCCGAATTCCGAATTCTGCCTCTACCAGCAACTTTTGCAAAAGGTGCGAGTGATGTGAGTAATAGCTATGACTTGCTAAACTCTAAACCATTTTCTTGAGCATAACGCTCCATAAAGCGCATAAAGCGATCCCATTGTTCTGGAGATTTCATAATATGCACAGCTTCTAAAGCATGGGCTTTACCATTAAGAAATTTTCCTTTTACTTCTCTGCTAACAATTTGTCCTTCTTCATCGATTAGATACATTCCTGTGATCTCTTCAGTGCTATCAGCTTCTAAAGCTTTGGGAGAGTTGAAATAAAAAGTCGCTGTACCACTTTGACCATTAGCAGAGCGAGTTAAACGGACTTCGGGAACTGAATCTTCGGTAACACCTTGGATAAATTGAATTTGAGCCATACTGTTATTCTATAATTAGTGGTTTATTTATTTTCTCACAAAAACAGCCAGATTAAATATAGAATATATGCTCCTTGAAGCTAAAGTTCACGCCTATTTTCGCCTTCTCCTCAGAGATTATCACCAAGTTAAATGGCAACACCAATTAACTATGGGCCGTTTGGTGGCTCGTACTGTACGTTTAAAAAGTTCTGTTTTGATTCAAACCAATGCAGAAGTTTCACGCTATAGTTTTAGTTATTTAATTCCGGCTTTACTTAGTCTCGATTCTGTGATTCTAGTTTTACCACAATCTCTACAACCACAGATATTAGAGCAAGAAATTCCCCTACTGCAAAAATGGTTAAACTCTCAAAAAGAAATTATTACTGATGATTTTCTCGATTTTGACCGCGTCAGGCGGTCATCCCCAAGCCCCGGATTTAAAATCCGGGGAACGGATGACCATGATTCTCCTCAAATATTGATTGTTTCCCCTCAAACTTGGCTCGCAGACCGTTTGTTTGCACAAAACCTCTTGCCTAACAATCTTACTGTATTTATAGATCAAGCAGAGCATTTGGAAAATTGGGCTTTAGAGGAATTAACTATCAATATTACTCCTGAAGACTGGCGAGATTTACTTAATTACGCTCCTGGTAAATCAGAGATAATTACCACTGTTTTGGCGAAAATTACGCAAACATTATTTAATAATCCTAAAAATCCCTACGAATCCTATCAACTCAATCCTCAAGTAGAATCAGAACTTGCTCAACTATGTGAGCATTTAGTTAAACAAAAATTACTATCTGAGGTGTTTTTAAGATTTTGGCATCAATGGCGATCGCCCTATGAACAAATTCTTTGGGCTTCTCTGGATAGAAATAGAGGCAAGTTTGATCTACATTTAGCCCCTATTTCAGCATCTGACTATTTAGCCAAGATTTGGTCTAGTCAATCTTCTCATATAATTATGGGTCAATTTTTAGACCAAAAGCCCCTCGCTTCTACCTATCGTGCTTGTGTTGGTTTAAAAGATATTCTGTATCTAAATTTCGCCTCAGACCGCAACTCTGATTTAATTCAACTATATTCACCAGAGCGTTTCCCCTTTCCTAATACTCCAGAATTCCAAGGCATCTTAACCCAGCAAATCAAAGATTTAGTTAATTTAGCTAATTATGCCAATCAACAGGTAGTTATTCTCATTACAGATACTCCCCTAAAAGCCCAAATCGCTGCAAGTTTAGCGGCAGAATTTGGCTCTAATGTTCAAGTTGAAAAAACTGATTTATCTTCTCAAAGTATCTTAGTAGCTGGTTGGGATTTTTGGCTAACTCACCAACAGGAGTTATTTACTCCCCAATTACTAATTATGTCTACCTTACCAATACCTTCTTTGGAACATCCTGTGGTAGCAAGTCGTGTCACTTACTATAAACGCAAGCGCCAAGATTGGTTTCGTAGTTATCTTTTACCAACGGCGATTAGAAATATGCAAAAGGCAATTATTCCTCTAAGAAAAGCCCAAGGAGTGGTAGCAATTTTAGATAATCGGGTTAATTATCGCAGTTATGGTAACGATATTGTTAATGCTTTAGAGCCTTGTGCGAGAATTAGTCATATCACTTTAATGGATTTGAGTAGTTACTAGTTTAATTCTATTTGGTTATAAATTCAGATAAAACTACTAAAATTTTGAGCTACACTATCATCAACTCAGATCTTGCATCTTTACCTAAAGTTACTGGTGGAGGTTGAGTTTTGAAGTCTTGAAGTTTTGAAGTAATGAGTTAAAGAATTAATGCTCAACGCTTAAAAATTGGTTGACCGAGTGCAAAATCTTCGGCGAAAGAGAAATGAACTTTTTCTGAGGTTAATTTAGTACATGAGTACTGGTGCTTTGATATGAGTCAAGTTAACATTAGATTTCTGAAAAATCAGTTAGTATTATGGTCATAAATCAACAAGAAAATATATTTATTTATGGTGTTTGTGGCAGAAGTGCTAGTACTGCACTTCAAAGAATTCTTAATTCAAGTGATGAAGTTTTTATCTTTGGTGAACATAACCTAATTATAGAAAAGATGATAGATTGTTATTTTCATATTGACAGTATTGACCAGGAAACTCATAGTAAAGAATGGTCTAAACTTATGGAATGTTTTCAAAGCAAAAATCATGTTTCTTTTTATGCTAACGCTACTAAGGATTTAAAAGAAGTTCAAGAGGAAATCAAACAATTAATTATTAAAACCTTAACTCCTCCTACCAAACATAACAGAATAGGATATAAAGAAATTAGTACAACTAGTGAGACATCTTTGTTAAATATAGAAAAATTTTTTGCCAAAAGTAATTTTATTTTCTTATTTAGAAATCCTTTAGAACAATGGGGTTCTGTTGGTTTTTTAAAAAGTTTTTGGTATTATTCTAAAAACGTAGATTTATTTCTACAAGAATATGAAAGAGTAGCATCTATTTATTTAAATGCTCCTCTAGAAAAAAAGTTTTTTCTTGAAAATACATCTCTTAAAAATCAAGAGAAAGTTACTAGTCTTTTTAAACAACTTAACCTCAATAGCTTTGATGAATCTTTAATAAACAAACCTATTAGTAGTACGAACAACTATAAACCATCTATCTATGAAAAAGCGAAGATTCTTACTTCAAAAGCTTTTAAACTTTATCGAGAAATGCAAAAAAGGGAACTAGATTAGGGTAAGTTTAGATGTGGCATCTTGAGCAAATAGTTTTTGATATCGATAAAATCATCCCAGGGGAAATAAGGTTTATGATAAGTTTCCAGATATTCCATAAGGCGATCGCGTGCAAAGACTATATCAGCTTTCAAAGCAATATTAATATCAGTTACAGAATCACCAATAGCGATTCGACAACGGCAGGGATATTTTTCGATAACATCGCCTTTGGCTACTAATTCAGTATCTCCCACAAAAGCTGAATTTACTTTTAAATATTCCTGAGTAGTATCTAAATCTAAACCGACAATATCTTTAACACGATGGAGAATCCCCTCTCTTTGGAGTACCATTTTCACCATGTCTTTTAACCCACCAGAAATAACTACCATAGGAATATTTTGGGCGTCGAGGAAATCTAATAATTCTGTTAAACCCTTTCTAATTGGTTTATCTTGGGCATAGGCAATCATCGCCGGATAGGTTTCACTAGGAATAGATTCTAGTAATTGAGTTACCCCATCTTTGAGAGTGATTTCGCGATTAAAGAGTTTGGGTAATAAGATAGCAGATAATTCTGGGGCAAAAGTTTCAATCATTCCCACAAAGGTTTCTATGGCAGTTATCGTACCATCAAAATCACAGAAAACAATAGAATGATCTAAATATGGTTTATTCATAATGATTTTTAAGTTATGAGGAACTATTGCTGATCAACAAAAGATAAAGTTAAACTAAGTAAAGATTAAATAATTATAAACAATTAATTATCGATGCCAACGATAAACGAAAAAATAACCAAATTACAAACAATATTTAAAGAAATGGAACGGGCTTTGATCGCCTACTCTGGAGGCATAGATAGCACATTGGTGGCGAAAATAGCCTATGATACCCTCGGGGATAAAGCCTTGGCAGTTACCGCAGTATCACCCTCTTTACTACCAGAAGAGTTAGTAGAAGCTAAAACCCAAGCAATTAGTATTGGTATACCTCACGAGTTGGTAGAAACTCAAGAAATGAATAACCCTAACTATACCAATAATCCCGTGAATCGCTGCTACTTTTGTAAAAGCGAACTCCACGATACCCTCAAACCTCTAGCAATTTCTAGGGGGTATCCCTACGTGGTAGATGGAGTCAATGCTGATGATTTGAAAGACTATCGCCCAGGAATTCAAGCCGCTAAAGAAAGAGGAGTGCGATCGCCTTTAGCAGAAGTAGGTGTTACTAAAGCAGAGGTGAGAGAGATTACCCAAAAACTAGGCTTGTCTTGGTGGGATAAACCCTCACAACCCTGTCTATCTTCCCGCTTCCCCTACGGTGAAGAAATCACCGTGGCTAAATTGCACCGAGTAGGTAGGGCAGAAATATATCTACGTCAATTAGGATACAAAAACTTGAGAGTTCGTTCCACAGGGGATACAGCTAGAATAGAGTTACCAGAGGCAGAAATTCAAAAATTTATTTTAAATACGAATCTACCAGAGTTAGTTTCGGTTTTCCAAAGTTACGGCTTTGTTTATGTGACTCTAGATTTAGAAGGCTACCGTAGTGGTAAACTCAATCAAGTGTTAGAAACAAATAGGGCGTAAATATCTTATGGTTAATTACACAGAAACGGGTTATGGCATCGTCTTAGTAACTAGTAATTCCCAAAAGGAAGCAGAGACGATCTCCCGTTGCTTAATTGAAGCTAATTTAGCCGCCTGTGTGAGTATCACTCCCATTCAATCTCTCTATCGCTGGCAAGGTAAAATTGAATTAGATAGTGAATATCAACTAACAATTAAAACTGATTTAGCTCTATTTGAAAAGCTCTCAGCTAAAATACAAGAATTACATAGCTACGAAGTGCCAGAAATTATCGCTATTCCTATTGTTAAAGGTTCTACTGCCTATCTTAATTGGATTAAAGACAATACTGGCGATTAATGAGTTTCACCTTTTCAGCTTGTACTCATATCTTGCACCAGAACTTATGTACTAAATTAACATTACTTCTTACTTCAAAACTCATTACTCAACCACAACCAGTAACTTTTGATAAAGATGCAAGATCTGAGGTAAAGATGCTTTGGTCTGAGTTGTAGGTTGGGTTGAGGCACGAAACCCAACATTAATCAAGCCTTCCTTTGCTATAAGTGAGTATTCATCAGAACTTAAGATGATTTTTCCCTTGTAAAAACTCTTGATAATTTTCTGGAGTATCTAAATCTATGATACCCAAAGGAAAATCGATATGATCTACTAAATGAAGATATTGCTTAATAATTTTTTGTGCGCCGCGATCTCCCCTTAGTTTCATTAATTCTGGGAAAAAACCCTGACTAAATAAAGCTGGTATCCCTAAAGTTTCTCGATAGGCACTAGCAATAATCGGCTTACCAGTCAGACAATAACGATTAATAAGTTGGTCGATAATTTCAGAGGTAACAAAGGGTTGATCGCAGGTAAGAAAAACTACTGCTTCTATACATTCATTACTTTTTTGTATATATTCAATGCCACAGCGAATAGAACTACTCATACCCTCATACCATTTTTGATTAATCACTATTTCTACAGGCAGTGAATTAATACTAGTTTCTATTTCAGTCCCATTGGCACCTAAAATAACTACTGTGCGCTTTAGTTTTGCCTCTAAAGCAGATTTAGCCACATGACTGAGTAAAGTTTCTTGCTGATAAGATAATAATTGTTTCGGTCTACCCATGCGTTTAGAGGCACCCGCGGCTAATATAATCGCCCCCAAAGTCAAATTTTTTTCAGTAAGATTCTTATTCATATATTTTTTTATAGCCATAGAGAGGCAAGAGAGGCAGAAGGGAAGGAAGAAGGTATGAAGGTAGAACTTTATCATAACTAATTAAACGGACATGATATTACTTTAAGACTTTAAGACTTATTACTCAACTCATATCTTGCACGCAAGTACAAAAGTACTAAATAGGCCAACAGGCGAGAATCAATTTTTAAGGAGTTAGGATCAATTCTTTTACTTCAAAACTTCAAGACTTCTGTCACCATGTAAATTATATTTGCTTAAAAATAATCTCATCTCGGGGATGAAGAGGTTGAAAATGATCTTTGAGAAAATGAGGATCGCATTGGTTTAATACAGCTTGAATCTCAGCAATAATGGCGATCGCAATTTCTGAAGGACTATTCGCACCAAGATTAAGTCCTATGGGAGAATATAACTTATGTAATTGTTGTTGGGGAGGATTCAAAGCTTTTAGTATTTTATTAATTCGATGCTTTGAACCCATGATTCCCAAATAGGCAACAGCAGAAGGCAACAGATATTTAATAATGTAGTAGTCATCAAAATAATTATGAGTCATCACCACCGCTACTGTATTTCCCCCTACTGATATCTGTTGATTAAGAATTTCCCGGCGAGTGAGAATGACTTCATCGGCACAACTAAATCTTTGATAAGTTTCCGGTTGGGCGCGACAATCTACTATGGTAACTTGCCAACCTATAGCTTGAGCTAATTGTACCAAAGGTAGAGCATCGCGACCTGCTCCAAAAATAATTAAACAAGTAGGGGGTTTAATAACTTCGATAAAAACTTGAACAGTGCCATGAGAGAGTTGATATTCATAGACAGTAGTAGCTTGGTTCTTTTTAGCAGTAATCGTATCAGTGGCGATCTCCCGAAGTAACTCTTGATCCTCTATATTTGTATAAGTACTATCATCGGGATAAATTAAAAAACGAGTTCCTATTTCAGCTTCTAATCTACCTTGTTGAGCAAAAATAGTAGCCATTGCCCCTAATTTCTTGCTTTGAAAACATTGGGAGATTAAATTAAGGGGACAAAAACAGTTAGATTCTCCTAGCCTTTCTAAGAGTATTTGTACTTTTCCCTCACAACCTAAACCAAAACCCCAGATAACCTCATCTGCTTGAGTAGCATCATAGGTGATTAACACAGGTGAGAGAGACATTTGTTTACTGTGGTGGAGAATATCATTTTCTACACAACCACCACTTAGAGTACCAATCATTTCTCCCTGTTGAGTGAGTAACATTTTAGCCCCTTTTTGGCGATAAGTAGAGCCAAAAGTATTAACTATTGTGGCTAAAAAAGTAGTTACCCCCTCTTGTTTACTCTTCTGTTGAGCTAATATAATTGCTGTTAATTCATGCAAAATGGCTATTCTCCATAACTGGAGAGCAATTTCTCGGGAGTAAGAGGTAGACTGCGCATACGCTTACCCGTAGCATGATACACAGCATTGGCGATCGCCGCTGCTACGCCTGTGATGCCAATTTCTCCCACACCTCGGCCACCTACCGGATTAAAATTGAGATCCGGTTTACCCACAAAAAACACCTCAATACGGGGAATATCGGCGTGACAAGGAACATGATAAGTAGCTAAATCATAAACCACGGGAAAACCACTATTGGGGTCAAAATTGCATTCCTCCATCAAGGCATCTCCTATACCCATAATCACCGCTTCTAAAAATCTACTCAAATTTACTCAAACAGCCAAATAAGACAGAAAAAAGTCAGCGGTATATATGATTGCCATGTAAAGTGTTTTTA
>NZ_JALKVM010000174.1:0-16860 GCF_057440575.1 Johannesbaptistia floridana | reverse complement strand
AAACTCATTACTCAACCACAACCAGTAACTTTTGATAAAGATGCAAGATCTGAGTTGACCGCGTCTGGGCGATAGATGACCTTTGCTACTTTTCTTAGGCGAAAGAGAAATGAACTTTTTCTGAGGTTAATTTAGTACATAAGTACTAGTGCAAGATATGAGTCAAGCTAAATTGATGATTTTCGCACCGTTAATCACAGCATAATTTTGTAATGACCATAACAAATAAAAAAATTTTTTCTGCTAATCTAAACAACAATATAAAAATTCCCAAAAAACCTGAGGTAGATTTTCTGTTTCCTATTCCCTATTCCCTAATCAGTTATATCAGTACAAAAAACGGTTTTGACATATAAAAGTCGTAACCCCAACCCGAACTATTCCCTGTGTACATTATTAACTCAAATTTTGCATATTTAGCCAAAGTTACTGATGATTACTATCATCAATATAACTTATAGAAAAAATAGTTTCTTAAAAATTGTTCAAAAAATTTAATTAACATCTTGAAATGCTTATGAATATAGATAATCATGATTTCGATTCTAATCTTACTCAATCTCATCAAGAAATATCTGATAGTTTAGTAGAAGTTTACTTATCATCTCTACAAGAAGAAATCTCCAAAGAAAAATCAAAAGGAAAAACGCCACGCAAGCTAGACGATACATTAGGTAACTTCTTTAAAGAAATGGCCCGTTATCCATTGCTGAAACCAGAAGAAGAGTTAATATTAGCCCGCCAAGTGAAATTCCTCGTAGATGTAGAAAAAAAACGTCAAGAGTTAGAATCACAACTAAAGCGTCAACCCAGTAAACAAGAATTAGTAAATGCTTTAGAGTTAAAAAGCATTGGGCAATTAGATAATTTACTATACCAAGGACGTGTAGCTAAACGCAAGATGATTCGCTCCAATCTCAGATTAGTCGTATCTATAGCTAAACGTTATTTAAACCGAGGAGTACCCTTTTTAGATTTAATTCAAGAAGGCGCCGTAGGTTTGAACCGCGCTACAGAAAAATTTGACCCCGACAAAGGATATAAATTCTCTACCTACGCTTATTGGTGGATTCGCCAAGGAATTACTCGCACAATTGCCAATGATGCCCGCACAATTAGACTACCAATTCACATTGTCGAAAAATTAAATAAACTTAAAAAAGCACAGAGGGTACTTAAACAGCGATTATTACGCAATCCCACAGAAACCGAAGTTGCTGAAGAAATGGAAATTTCTCTGCATCACCTACATTATCTACAGCAATTAAAAAAACAATCTCTCTCTCTTAATCATCGCATTGGTAAAGAACAAGATACAGAATTAATTGATTTGTTAGAAGATAATGAATTGCAATTGCCAGAAAACAAAATGAATGAAGCAATGATGCGTCATGAAATCTCAGAAGTTTTAAGAGAAGTTTTGACAGAAAGAGAAAGAGACGTAATTTATCTGCGTTATGGATTGAGCGCTAATCAAGCCTACACTTTAGAAGAGGTTGGGGGACTATTTAATCTTTCTCGGGAAAGAGTGCGGCAAATTCAAACTAAAGCTATGCGTAAATTACGTCGTCCTCAAGTTGCCAGCCGTCTCAAAGGTTGGCTATCTTAAACTCATATCTTGCATCTTTACCTAATGTTACTGGTTGGGGTTGAGTAATGAGTTTTGAAGTAATGAGTTTTGAAGTAATGAGTAATGGGTAATGAGTTAAAGAATTAATGCGATCGCGCTTGAAAATTGATTCTCGCTTGTTGGCCTATTTAGTACTTTTGTTCTGGTGCTTTGATCTGAGTTAAATACCATGACTTTTACCTATTACCCAATGACGACGAAAAAAGCGAGCTAAGGCAGATTCTTCTAAGGATAAATAAATAGGACGTCCATGAGGGCAAGTACGAGGATTACGGGTAACTTTCCATTGGTTAATTAAATCTTGCATCTGGACTAAACTCATATTAGTACCATTGCGAATAGCACTGCGGCAGGCAGTGGCTACTTGGGCAGCTTGTAAATCTCCACCTTGACTTAATTCAACCAAAGCATCGGCACAATCTTCACGTTTAACTAACATAGCTGGTGCATTACGCACCGCCCAAAGTTGTTCACCAAAAGACTCTACTTCTATACCGAGTTTTTCTAATTGTGCGATCGCCTTTTCACTGAGTTGGTTAAGAATGATTGGTTTATCTAAGGAAACTAACTGCCAATCGTCTTGTAATTGTTCGTATAAAACTCTCTCATGGGCAATATGTTGTTCTACTAACCATAATCCTTGTGGGTGTTCGACCACTATATAGGTTTTATTAACTTGGGCTACAGCAGTTAAAGCAATTAATTCTAGGGAAGTATTTGAGTTTTCATGAGACTTAGAGATATCTTGATCAAAACGATAGTTTTCTTTTACTTCTGCTACTTTGAATAGTTGTTTGACACGTTGATTTGCTCCTGATTGGGTGAGATAGTCAGCATTGAGACGCAGTAGTTGTTCGATAGTTTCTTTAATTTGTGTTTGATAAAAATTAGTTGATTGAATATATATTTCTGATTTAGCAGGGTGACGATTCCAGTCAATTTGTTGAGGAGAAATTTGAAGATGTATGAAACATAGGGGATAGCGATCCGTTGGCAAGATTCTCGCCGTAGTGCTTAATATACTTTGCTCTAAGGGTTGCGATTTCACTACACGCCCATTGACAGCTACTTTGATCCAATCTGCTCTTTGACGGTGACAACGGTCTGGTAATCCTAAAATTAGGGCTATCTTTTCTTTGGTTATTTCTCCGTGAGGTGGTATTTCAAATTCTTTGTAAGCTACATCGCTACTAGTAACTTGTTTGATAACTTGAGGGATAATGCCTAGGGAATTTTCACTAGGGCTAATCTTTAACCAAAGTCGATCATCAAGACGAATTTGCCAGTTAACGTGGGGATGACACAAAGACATTTCAGCAATCATTGTCTGAAGTCTCTTGAGTTGCTTAGAATTGTTCCCTAACACCTCTCTTCTGACTTGCCAATTGCTAAATAAATTACGTACCGTGATAATTGTGCCGGGAGCGATCGCCACTTGAGTTTCCCCAATATTTTCTCCATTTTCATAGCTAATTTTCCAGCCACAGCTATCTGAATTGTGGGGGCGACTCAGAATTTCTAAATCTGCTAATTGAGCTAAGCTATATAGGGCTTCCCCTCGAAATCCTAGAGTCCTAATTTGATGTAAATCTGCTTCACTGTTAATTTTACTGGTACCATGGGGAGCACAAGCTAGGCGTAAATCTCTCAAAGACATCCCACAACCATTGTCAGATACTTGTATTCGCCAAGCCTCTGGCCAAAGAGAGACAAATATGCGATTAGCCCCGGCATCTAGAGAATTTTCTACTAATTCTCTCACCACCGCTTCAATTGAATCAATTACTTGACCTGCGGCTAAAAGAGCGGTAACATCTTTAGATAATATGTTGATTTTTTCTCTTTGATTAATCACTCTCAATGGCCTAACTCTATACTTGTTCTTTTTATGTTAATGAAAGAATAAGCATAACTTAATTTTTGCTAATTTGCATAATCTTCCTATGTCTTCTGTTGTTCTTAAGGTAGACGACGTTACTTTACAATCTTCTGTGGGTAATCAGTATATTCTCAAAAATATCTGTTTTAGTGTAAACTCAAAGGAGCGCTTAGGGATTATTGGCACAGTTGGATCCGGGAAAAGTTCTCTTTTACGTTTACTTAATCGACTTAATAGTCCTACTAGGGGTGAAATTTACTTCCAGGGGCAAAATATATCTAGTTTTCCTGTGATTAATCTACGTAGACAAATAGTTTTAGTTCCTCAAGAACCAAAACTGCTAGAAATGAGCGTGGCTGAAACTTTAGCCTATCCTCTAATTTTACAAAATTTTCCCCAGGAAAATATTAATAAGCGCTTAAGTTTTTGGTGCCATCAACTGAAAATACCGGAAGCTTGGTTAGATAGAACAGAGTTACAGTTGTCTTTAGGACAAAGACAATTAGTGGCGATCGCCCGTGCTCTAATTATGGAACCTTCAATCATCTTATTAGATGAGCCTACTTCTGCTTTAGATTTTGGCGTTGCTGCTAATCTTATTGAGATTTTAATCAATTTAGCCCAAGAACACAATATAACTATAATTATGGTTAATCATCAACTTAATATAGTGGAAGATTTTTCTCAAAGAGTTATTTGGCTTAATCAGGGAGAAGTGTATCAAGATATCCCCTCCAATCAAATTAATTGGCTTGATATTCCCTCACAATTTAGTTTAATTCAACAGGAAAATAATAGTGAGTGGGAAGAAGAGTAAGCTTAACAAAAAAATTTAATTATACCAAATCCTAGTTATAAAACCCCGGTTCGTAGTAGGGCTTTAGCCCTATAATATCAAGTTCGGGTGAATACTTACGATAAAAATGAGGTGAGGCTCCGAGAGGCTCCGAGAGGCAGCTATGCTGAAAGAAAAGAAGAAGGTATGAAGGTAGAACTTTATCATAACTAATTAAACGGACATGATATAAACCTTTATAATCAGTTTTAGTTATCTCTAGTTTTTTCTAGATCTTTTGGACCTTTAGTCCAACTACGAACCTGGTTTTAACTGGGATATATAAACTGGATGCGAGTATTATAAATTAACTCATTACTTATTACTCTTAACTTATGACTAAATGGCGCTATATACCTCCCTTAGAAGCCAATGGCAAGATACAAATGGCCATAGATAGTTGGTTACTCCAAAAACATCAACAGGGAATACACCCATCTACCCTGAGATTCTATACTTGGTCACCTCCAGCAATTTCTCTGGGATATCATCAGCGTCGCTATCCCCAACATTGGCAAAAATTAACTTGGGAGGGGAAACCTGTAGATATTGTTAAGCGTCCAACTGGTGGTAGGGCTGTACTTCATCATGATGATTTAACCTATATGATTGTCACTTCTGGTCTATCAGGAAAAATCATTGATGTTTATAAGTATTTGTGCGAGTTTCTCATTGTTGGTTGGCAATCTCTGGGTATTAATTTACATTATGGAGAAGGAGGTAGAGAATATCTAGGCAACCCCAATTGTTTAGCCACTAGTACGCCTGCTGACTTAGTTACTGAAGATGGATATAAGTTTATTGGTAGTGCTTTACTCAAGCAAGGTAATTATTACCTTCAGCATGGTTCCATAAGAATAGGGACAAATTGGCAATTGTATAATCAAGTTTTTGGTACCAATTTATCCCAGATGAATGATTTTGCTTTACCTGATTTAAATCAGATAGTTACTAGTCTTTGTGCAGCAGCAGAAACTTTAGATATTGAATTAGTTACTCAACCTCTGTCCTCTCAAGAATGGTCTGAAATTGTTACTTTTTCTCCTAAAGATTAGTAACTAATCCCAAAATTTATTTACGCAATACCAAAACAGGGCAATTTGAATATTTAATAACTCTTTCGGTTACAGATCCCATGAGAAAACGATTTAACCCAGTACGGCCATAACAGGGAATAATAATCAGCTCTATATTATTATCTTGAGCATAGTCGATAATTTCCTCGCTGGGATTGCCTATTTTTACCTCAAAATTAACTTGCTGATACTTACTATCAGGATAGAGTTCATTGAAGTTTTTGCGTACATTCTCTTTACGAGTATCATCGTTAACTGTGTTCCACATCACACCAGGTTCTACTGGGGAAAGCTCAGGAAGAACGTGTAGAACATGTAGGTGACTTGGAGAATCTACAAATTTTAAGGCTTCTTCTTGAGCTAAAAAAGACATGTCGGAAAAATCTATAGGCACCAATACTCGATTTTTTTTAAATAGACTCATTCTTTTAGGTTTCTTACTATTTTACTCCAGTTTCCATCTTCGCAGGTTCATAAGTAGGCATATTTCCTGACTTGAGTCTGGAGAGGTAGTCTTTGAGATCGTCAGCTATTTCTCCAGACATGATGTAACAACCAATTAGGTTAGGAAAGGCCATTGCTAATAGCAACATATCGGTAAACTCAAGGGCTGCACCTGTATCTACACTAGCACCTATAGTAATTCCTAAAATGAATAAGATTCGGGCTACTATTTTACTGCGCTGCCCAAAAACATAAGTTAAAGCCATTTCTCCATAATAGGCAGTAGAAATTAACGTCGAAAAGGCAAACAGGAAGACGGCTATTGCTAAAATATAGGGAAACCAACTAATTACACTGGCAAAGGCATCAGAGGTCATGCTTACTCCATCTAATCCTTCGCCTCGTTCGTTGAGATATTCACCAGTGATAACAATTACTAGGGCGGTCATGTTGCAAACAATCACTGTGTCTATAAAAGGCTCTAGTAAAGCAACGAAGCCTTCTCGAATCGGTTCACTAGTTTTGGCGGCAGAGTGGGCAATGGATGCAGTACCAATTCCTGCTTCATTGGAGTAAGCTGAACGTCTCAACCCAATAGCAAAGGTAGCCAGAAATCCTCCAGCAATTGCAGCACTGGGATTAAAAGCTTGGGAAATGATAGTACCTATCGCGGCAGGAATCTGAGTTACGTTTACTAGGATAATCCACAGACAGGCTAGGACGTAAATGACTCCCATAGCTGGTACTAGAGTGCTGGTAACTACACCAATACGTTGAATACCACCGAAAATAATTAATCCTACTAAAATAGCTACGGCAATACTGTAAACGGGAGCAGGAACAGCTGGGAAAACATTGGCTATAGCCTCATAAGACTGATTTGTCTGGAAAATACTTGCAGCAATAATTGTTGAACCTGCACAAAATATCGCAAATATTATCGCCATTGCTTTTCCTAAAGGACGCAACCCTCTTCTAGCTAGACCTTTTGTTAAATAGTACATTGGCCCCCCTGATATACTTCCATCAGGTTTGACCAAACGATATTTAACTCCCAATGTGCATTCTACAAATTTACTACTCATTCCTAGTAAACCTGCCACTGTTAGCCAAAATATTGCTCCAGGACCACCTAGTTGAATGGCTATAGCAACCCCCGCAATGTTACCTATACCTACTGTACCGGATACTGCTGTACTCAAAGCTTGAAAGTGTGTCACCTCTCCTTCTTCATTGGGAAAGTCATATTTTCCTTTGACTATTTCAATGGCATGGGCAAATCCTTTGATATTGATAAAGCCCATCTTTAGAGTAAAAAAAACAGCTCCACATATCAGCCAAAGAACAATGAATTCAATGCCATTGTCTCCACCTATTTTGAAAAATAATACTTTTTCTAAAACGGGAACTAAATACTGGGCAAATATTTTATCGAATAAAGCGAAAATTCCTCCCCCTTCATCTTCTGTCGCTGCTAAGGATATACCAGGAATAGCCAGAAATAAAATTCCTAATAATATCGTATTTTTAATATTAAATTTCAAGTTTCTGCGTAACATTTTTTTATTTGCGTAATTTTTCTTAATATAGTGCTAATTTTTTTGGTAAAATGTAGTTAAATATACCATCATTTTGAAATAATTTGTCTTTATTTGTAATAAAATTAATCTTGAGATAAGATAAATCTACTGCTGGAAAAATCAAAGAAATTTGGATTATAATTCTCAGGTTGATTTGTTTTTACAGAAGATATTATGATCAAAATAAATACTTAAGAAATCATGGAAAACTCTCAAAGCAACAATAAGCCTTCTTCCCCAGAAGAACTAGAAAATTTAGCTCAACTTAAAAGTGTCATCGAAAAAGCGATCGCTGATGGAATTTTAACGAAAGAGGAAATGGAAACTATTAAAGCTGCAATAAAAGCTGATGGTAAAATTTCTCCTGAAGAGTTAAGATTATGTCGTGAATTAATCTGGAATAAAATAGATTCTGGGGAATTAGAATATGACTGGTAATCGATAAATTAGTAAGTAAATAGGTTAGGTTTTATACTTAGTTAAACCTAACCCAAAATTAATTTATAATTTGTTAATAAATTTTTGTGTCTATACAGACTAAAAGCTATCTAAAAAATTAATAAAGTATGGCTATTCACTCACACCTTTGGTTTCGTGTTTTATAGCCTTGTCGAAAGCTTAATTCAACAAAGATTTATTTTTTGGCTTTGCGTTTCATTGCACCGCCGAAACCTAAAACTACTAAAGATCCTAAGATAGTCATAGGTTCAGGAATAGGTACTTGTTGTGGTGTAGCGTCGATGGCGATACCATTGAACTCATTAGAAGGGCTGAAGGAAGTAGTAGCAGCATCACTAAATTGATAATCAACAACTTCAAAGGGATTTGCTGTTGGTGTATCTCCATTATTCAGAGCCCTTGCCCAGTTAAATGCACTACTACTATCATTAGTTAAAGTAATATAATAAGTAGTTCCTGCGGTTAATGTAGGAGTAGCTCCAGTGAATTCAAAGTAAGCGGGATCGTTAGTTCCAGGAGGGTTATTGATAGGATCAGTTATGTTAGGAGTAATAGATCCTAGTGATGTACCTGTAGGACTACCTACGTGGATAGTTGCTACTGGAGCTTCAGGAGGAACAGCATCATCACCATCGTAACCAATTAACCAAAATGTGGCACTTTCAAAAGTATAGTCTGGACCATTTGCAGGTACAGTAAATCCAAAGGCTTTAGATTGACCTAACTGCTCATTGTCTATTGTAGTAGTACCACCCGCCGCCGGTGCGAGAGAGCCATCAGCAGGAGAACCAATGTTACTGATTACAGTTGCTGCTAATGTAGATTGAGCAGATACAGCTAATAAACTAGTAGATGCTGCTGTTACCGCTAGAGTTGCTTTTATGAATTTTTTCATGTTAGCTATTGTTGTTTAAAGTAATTAATTATTTTAATTCCGTACTTGTGACATATTAATATAGATATGCTTTTAAAGTCAAGCTTAACAGCCAATTATAAAGTTATCTTTAAAATAGAATTTATTTATTGACAAAATATAGTTTATGTGATGTCTGTTTTGTATCTATCTATAGCCTTACGCATTAATAGGTATTTTCTTTCATTCAAATCTAGATGTCCTAACTATTTTTTGTACTGCTATAAAATTGTAAAAAGAGAAACCTCGCTAAAATCTTTGATTTAGGGGTGAGATTGTCAACAAATTAATCACACCATAAGATTATTCACAACTGCGAATTTATTAGGAAAAAATCTGATGATTGCCCAGCCTGAAATCCAATTCATGACTCCTCCAGAATACCTGGAATGGGAAGAAAAACAACCTCTCAAATACGAATATATCGATGGCCAGGTTTATGCTATGACTGGGGGAAACTTGGCCCATAACTCAGTTTCATTAAACTTGGCCTCTGCTCTGAAAAATCATCTTCGAGGCAAAGGATGCAAAGTCTTTATGGCAGATGCTAAAGTTGGCGTTTCCCAGGATGGGCCTTTTCACTATCCCGATGTAATGGTGACCTGTGACAGTAGGGATTTGACCTCTCGTCAGATGGTTTATCATCCCTGCTTAATTATCGAAGTGTTGTCCCCGAGTACAGAAGGCTTTGACCGTGGACGAAAATTTAGAAATTATCGTGGCATCACAACATTAAAAGAATACGTTTTAATTGATGCTGAACGGATGAATATCGAATGTTATCGACTGAATGAAAAAGGAAAATGGGAATTAACCGCTTATTCTCCAGAAGAAGCGAGTGAAAACAATACAGATTTAGAGATTGAACTCACAAGTATTAACTTTCAATATCCAATTTCCTTACTCTACGAAGACGTTGTTTTTCCAGGAGAAGTTAATAACGAATAAATTAGAAGAGTCTCCGGTTATATACTTAGGAATACTCAGATCTTGCATCTTTATCCAAAGTTACTTGTGGTGGATGAATAATGAGTAATGAGTAATGAGTAATGAGTAATGAGTAAGAAGTCTTGGAGTAAGAAGTCTTGAAGTCTTGAAGTCTTGAAGTCTTGAAGTAATGAATTAATGCTCAACGCTTAAAAATTGGTTGACCTTTGTAAGATCTTAGGCGAAAGAGAAATGAACTTTTTCTGAGGTTAATTTAGTACATAAGTACTGGTGCTTTGATATGAGAATAAAGGTAGGCAAGAGGCCAAAGCTAAAAAGATGGTATATTACCTGAGTAATAAAAAGGCAAAAAAAGTCACCCCGTCAAGGGCGCAAGTATGAGCGCCCCTACTTTACATTTCTGTTCCCTGTCATATTCATATCATGTCCGCTTATATACTTACGATTAAAATAGCAATAGGGAGCTCCGGGAGCTATTTTAACTTCAAGACTTCAAAACTCAAAACTCATTATTCATCCACTAGTAACATTAGCTAAAGATCAAGATCTGAGTATGAGTAGGGTGTGTTAGGGCGAAGCCCGTAACGCACCAAATTATGTCAGTAACCTGTAGCTTAGATCTTGCACCAGTGCAAGATATGGGTAAGGGGGGTTGCAATACTGCTTTTGTTAAGAGAAAATTATTGATTAGAGTAAGGTTGAAAGGAGATTAATTACAAAGCCAAAAACCCCTCTGTTGAAGCTCCCGTGCTCCGGTGCTCCCTGCTATACAAGGGTTTCAGAGTTCCTTATAAAGCATAGCAGTATTGAGGGGGGTTGGGGGTATCATTTGTGATAAATCAAAATATATTGTGTTATAGCAGTGCTCGTTGTAGTGTTAACCATATTTAGATAAACTTTTCCCCCCAAACCCCCCTTATTAAAGGGGGGCTTTTCATGATAACTGTAAACATCTATTTGCTCATTGCTATAACATCACTGCGCTCACTGCTATAACCTCAATAAAAATAAGTCCCTACCTTAGAAAATAAGATAGGGACTTATTAATTACTTAACTAAAGAAGATTAGTTAAGGGCTTGTTAACCGAACTTACCTGCTGTCGAAGCAATCAGGAAGGCGGCGTAAGTAAAGACGTAGCCAACTGTGAAGTGAGCTAATCCTACTAAACGAGCTTGAACGATAGAGAGAGCAACGGGCTTGTCTTTCCAGCGAACTAGGTTAGCTAGAGGAGTGCGCTCGTGTGCCCAAACGATAGTTTCAATCAGCTCTTGCCAGTATCCTCTCCAAGAGATGAGGAACATGAAACCAGTAGCCCAAACTAGGTGTCCAAAGAGGAACATCCAAGCCCAGACAGATAGGTTGTTAACACCGTAGGGGTTGTAACCGTTAATTAATTGAGCGGAGTTAGCCCAGAGATAATCACGGAACCAGCCCATTAGGTAGGTAGAGTTTTCATTGAATTGAGCTACGTTACCTTGCCAAATACCTAGATGTTTCCAGTGCCAGTAGAAGGTTACCCAACCTAGAGTGTTGAGCATCCAGAACATAGCGAGGTAGAAAGCATCCCAGGCAGAGATATCACAAGTACCACCACGGCCAGGTCCATCACAAGGGAAGGAGAAGCCGAAGTCTTTCTTGTCGGGCATTAGTTTAGAGCCACGGGCATCTAAAGCACCTTTAACAAGAATTAAGGTAGTAGTGTGTAAACCAAGAGCGATCGCATGGTGTACTAGGAAGTCGCCAGGACCGATGGTTAAGAATAGAGAGTTAGTTCCACTGTTGATTGCATCTAGCCAGCCTGGTAACCAAACTGCGCTGGTGGTGGATGCCACACTATCGGGGTTAGATAGCAGTGTGTCGAAGCCGTAGAGAACTTTACCGTGAGCTCCTTGAATGAACTGGGCGAACACTGGTTCAATGAGGATTTGTTTCTCGGGAGTTCCGAAGGCAACTACTACATCATTGTGTACATAGAGACCGAGGGTATGGAAACCTAGGAAGAGGGATACCCAGCTTAAGTGGGAGATAATCGCTTCCTTGTGCTCTAGAACTCTTGCTAGTACGTTATCTTTGTTAGCTTCTGGATCGTAATCTCTGACTAGGAAGATAGCACCATGAGCAAAAGCACCTACCATAATAAATCCAGCAATGTACTGGTGATGGGTATAAAGTGCTGCTTGGGTGGTGTAATCTCTGGCCATAAAGGCGTATGGTGGCAGAGCGTACATGTGCTGGGCTACCAAAGAAGTCACTACACCTAAAGAAGCTAAAGCTAGAGCTAATTGGAAGTGTAGAGAGTTGTTGATAGTGTCGTAGAGACCAGCGTGTCCATTTCCTAACATACCGCCAAAGGGAGTACCTTCGGGGGGTCTGTGAGTTTTGAGAATCTCTTTGATGCTGTGGCCGATACCAAAGTTTGTACGATACATGTGACCTGCGATAATGAAGATCACGGCGATCGCCAAGTGGTGGTGAGCCATATCAGTCAACCACAAAGATTCTGTTTGAGGGTGGAATCCTCCCAAGAAGGTTAGAATTGCTGTTCCTGCGCCTTCTGATGTCCCGAAGATGTGGTTAGCAGTATCTGGGTTTTGAGCGTATACTCCCCAGTTTCCTGTGAAGAAAGGTGCTAATCCTGCGGGATGAGGAGGTGTAGTTAGGAAGTTATCCCAACCTACGTGTTGTCCTCTTGATTCAGGAATTGCCACGTGAACTAGGTGACCTGTCCATGCTAGGGAGCTTACACCAAACAAACCTGCTAGGTGGTGGTTGAGTCTTGACTCTGCATTCTTGAACCAAGATAGACTTGGACGGAATTTAGGTTGTAAGTGTAACCAACCTGCGAATAAGAATACAGAAGATAGAATCAACAGGAATACTGCACCTTGGTACAGGTCACTGTTTGTAGTCATCCCTATGGTGTAAAACCAGTGGTATACACCTGAATATGCTATATTTACTGGGTTAGATGCTCCCGCTTGTGTAAATGCGTCTAGAGCACCTTGACCGAAGTGAGGGTCCCAAATTGCGTGAGCAATAGGACGTACATTCAGAGGATCTTTGATCCACTGCTCGAAGTTACCTTGCCAGGCTACGTGAAATATGGTGCCGGAAGTCCACAGAAAGATGATCGCGATGTGGCCGAAATGAGAAGCAAAAATCTTTTGATAGAGATTTTCTTCAGTCATCCCATCGTGAGTTTCAAAATCGTGGGCTGTAGCTATCCCATACCAAATACGACGTGTAGTTGGGTCTTGTGCGAGATCCTGGCTAAATTTTGGAAATTTAGTTGCCATAGCTATAAACAGAAGGTCTCCTGTTTGTGAACAATTGAGCTTATGCGATATTTACTGCTAGCTTGTGCTTTTTTCTATTGTACACCTGGAACCATTGGTTCCAGGTATCGGTTGCGAAAAATTTGCACTTATTTAGGTTTTACCCTACTGCGAGTATTCTAGCTAAGAAGAATGCCCATGTGGTTACAATTCCTCCTAGCAAGTAGTGAGCTACTCCTACTGCGCGTCCTTGAATGATACTCAAAGCGCGTGGTTGGATTGCTGGAGCTACTTTTAGTTTATTGTGAGCCCATACTATTGACTCTATTAATTCTTGCCAGTAACCACGTCCACTGAATAGGAACATGAGGCTAAAGGCAAAGATGAAGTGTCCAGCTAAGAACATTATGCCGTATGCTGACAAAGCTGACCCGTAGGAATTAATTACCTGTGCTGATTGAGCCCAGAGGAAGTCTCTTAGCCAACCATTGATAGTAATTGCACTTTGGGCAAAGTTACCCGCCGTGATATGAGCCACACTGCCATCTGGTTGTACTGTTCCCCACACATCTGACTGCATTTTCCAGCTAAAGTGGAAGATTACTATTGATAGTGAGTTATACATCCAGAATAGTCCTAGGAATACGTGGTCCCAGCCAGAAACTTGACAAGTACCACCACGTCCTGGTCCATCACAAGGGAAACGGAACCCTAGTTCAGCTTTATCAGGAATCAAACGAGAGTTACGGGCATACAGTACACCTTTTAGGAGTACTAGAACAGTTACGTGAATGGTGAACGCATGGATATGATGCACCATAAAGTCTGCTGTTCCTAACGCAATCGGCATCATTGCTACTTTTCCTCCCACCGCTACAATTCCACCACCAAAAGCATAGCTTACTGGTTCAATGGCATTGGGTGCTGTTCCACCGGGTGCTAGAGTGTGTAGGTTTTGTATCCACTGAGCAAAGATTGGTTGCAGTTGGATTGCTGTATCAGAGAACATATCTTGTGGACGACCTAACGCTCTCATGGTGTCGTTATGTACGTATAATCCGAAGCTATGGAAACCTAGGAAAATACATACCCAGTTTAGGTGAGAAATTAGGGCATCCCGTTGACGAAGAACTCTATCTAACAGGTTATCTATGTTTTTAGCTGGGTCGTAGTCACGCACCATAAATATCGCTGCGTGAGCTCCCGCACCTACGATTAAAAACCCTCCAATCCAAATATGATGTGTAAATATGGATAGTTGAGTTCCGTAATCTGTCGCTAAGTAGGGATATGGCGGCATCGCATACATGTGATGAGCCACGATGATTGTTAAAGAACCTAAGAGTGCTAGGTTTAATGCTAGTTGGGCGTGCCAAGAGGTTGTTAATATTTCGTAAAGACCTCTGTGGTTAGTTCCTGTAATTGGATCTTTTTGGCCTTCTAGAATTTCTTTGATGCTATGTCCTATACCCCAATTAGTGCGATACATGTGTCCTGCAATAATAAACAGTACTGCTATCGCTAGGTGGTGATGGGCTGTATCGGATAGCCATAAACCTCCTGTTACGGGGTTTAATCCTCCTTTGAAGGTTAAAAAGTCTGAATATACCCCCCAATTTAATGTAAAGAAGGGTTTTAATCCTTCTGCAAAGCTTGGATACAGCTCTGCCATTTTGCTTGAGTCCAGTATAAACTCATGGGGTAAAGGAATATCCTTAGGCGCTACACCCGCATCCAATAGTTTGTTTATTGGCAATGATACGTGTATTTGGTGTCCTGCCCAACCTAGGGATCCTAATCCTAGTAATCCTGCTAGGTGGTGGTTCAACATTGACTCTACATTCTGGAACCATTCCAGTTTTGGCGCACGCTTATGGTAGTGGAACCATCCTGCAAATAGCATTAAGCCTGCCATTACTAATCCACCAATTGCCGTGCAGTATAACTGAAACTCTGTTGTTATTCCAGAAGCTCTCCAAAGTTGGAAGAAACCTGATGTTATCTGAATTCCATGGAATCCACCGCCTACATCAGCATTTAATATATCTTGACCAACAATTGGCCAAACTACTTGGGCGCTTGGTTTTATGTTAGTTGGATCTGTTAACCACGCTTCATAGTTGGAAAAGCGAGCACCATGAAAATACATTCCACTTAGCCAGACGAATACTACTGCTAAATGGCCAAAGTGAGCACTAAAGATTTTCCGTGAAATATCTTCTAGGTCACTTGTTTGACTGTCGAAATCGTGGGCATCGGCATGTAGGTTCCAAATCCAAGTTGTGGTTTGGGGTCCCTTTGCCAGTGTCCGGTCAAAATGCCCTGGTTTTCCCCACTTCTCAAATGAAGTTGGTACTGGGTCTTTATCTACTACTATTTTGGCTTTCGCCTCTTTTTCTTGAGGACTTATTGTCATGAGGGTGTCTCCTCTCTCCACAAGACGTTTATCTTTTTCAAGGGGATTTTATCAGATTTGTTAACTAGTGTTAACTTAGTTTTTACTAAGCTTTTTCTACGATAACTCAACTGATCGTGTTTTGTTTATTGTTTTGGTTTTTTTTTCCTAAACAATTACTAATCACTATCTGCCATCTTAATGCTTCTTTTAACTCTTTTTACAAATGATTAACAATATTTAAAATTTCTTCTCTCTTCTTCCTTCTTTCTCTCTTTTCCTTAGTCTTATCCTGCTCAAAGTCAAGTTTTTTTGACTTTTCTTAACAAAACTTAATCTTAGATAATTTTAATAATAAAATGAGGCAAATTTCGCTATATTACCAAAGAAGAGTTAGGAAGAAAAAGAGTAACAAAATGTTAAGTCTCAGGTATAGATATAAATCAATAAAAACAATATTTATATACATATTAGTAGTAATAGTAATAGGGTTAAGCATAGGAGGATGTAGCGATCGCTTAAACAGTCAAGAAATAGGGGATTCAGCATCCGTAGCCAATCAAAATCAACCCCATCGTCTCTCAGAAGTGGCTTCGCCTGAGATTATCGACCAACTTGGTTCAATGTTAAGCATCTATCAACCTCAAGTAAGTATTATTAAACCAGAAGCTAACCAGATTTTCACTGATACCACTGTCAATGTAGAACTAGATGTCAAAGACTTACCCATTTTCCGAGATGAACAATTAGAGATGGGTCCTTACTTACAGTTAATTGTAGATAATGATCGATACATACCTATCTACGATCTCAATCAAGAAATAGCTATAAAGGATTTAGACCCGGGAACTCATACTTTGACAGTATTTGCGGTCAAACCCTGGCATGAAAGTTTTAAAAACGAAGGTGCTTACACTCAAACTCAGTTTCATATTTTTACACCTACCGACAAACAACCAGATTCTTCATTACCCCTACTGACATATAACAGTCCCCAAGGAGATTATGGGGCAGAACCAATCATGTTGGACTTTTATCTTACTAATGTACCTTTACATTTAGTTGCTAGAGAAAACCAAGAAGATGAGATCAATGACTGGCGAATTAGAGTAACTATCAATAATGAAAGCTTTTTATTAGATAGTTGGAAACCAGTTTACTTGACAGGCTTTCAACCTGGGGTTAACTGGGTGAAATTAGAGTTTATCGATGAGTTAGGTAACAGAATCGAAAATCTCTACAACACTACTGTAAAACTGATTAACTATACAGAGGGAGGAGAAGATACATTATCGAAACTTATGAGAGGTGAACTAACCCTAGAACAAGCAAGGTCAATTACTGATCCTAATTACACCACTACTCAAATACCAGAAGTACCAACTACAGAAGTAGAACCAGAAGAGTTGGAGACAACCCCAGAAG
>NZ_JALKVM010000173.1:0-2430 GCF_057440575.1 Johannesbaptistia floridana | reverse complement strand
TTTCTGGGAGTTGCGATCTTGCGCCTATTGGCAAGAATTTGAGACACCAAAAATTGTTTATCCTGATATTGCTGTAAATACTCAATTTTACTATGATACTCGCAATTTATACTTCAACAATACAATTTATATGATTCCTATATCGCAAAAGTATATAACTGGAATACTTAATAGTATATTTGTCAATTACTTCTATCAATTAATAAGTTCTCAAATTAGAGGAGATTTTATTAGATTTTTTAGTCAATATGTTTCACAAATCCCTATACCCAAAGTAACAGAAACAGAGGGCAAAATCATAGAAAAACTAGTACAAAAATGTCTAGACGCCAAAGGAAAGCGAGTAGAAGAATATGAAGCAGAAATAGACGCAAGAGTAGGCCATTTATATGGCTTAACTTCAGCAGAAATGAAAATCATTACAGGTAAAGAAACATGAATATTATTAATCCTTCATTAATCGAACTTTCAGACATTAATTCTATCAGAGACTCCCAAGGAATAGCCGAATTATATCAAGTTCGGGTGAATACTTACGATAAAAATGAGGTGAGGCAGGAGGCACCGAGGCAGGAGGCTCCGAGGGAAGGAAGAAGGTATGAAGGTAGAACTTTATCATAACAAATTAAACGGACATGATCTGACACAGTGATAAATTTCGTAGGTTGGGTGATCAGCACTCAACCCAACATTAATTTTATTACTATCTACTTTGATTGTTGGGTTGCACGTTGTTTAACCCAACCTACAGTTAGCGCGATCGCTACTAATAGATTTGTGACTAAGTAAGTATTATAGTGTTGTACTTAAATTCTAAAAAGAGCAATTAATTAAATTTCTCCTGACAACCGCAAAGCTTCTTTTACAATTCGTTCACTAATACGAAAATCAGCTTCTAACAATGCCATTATTAACGGTTTGATTTCAGAAATAACCCCCTGACGTTTCCCCCGTAGCAACATTCCCACCGTCCCTATTACCTTCAAATTAAGTTGTTGAGCAACACGACGAGCTTTCTTATCATCAAGAATTAACAACACATCCCCTAATTCCATTGCTAGGGCGATCGCTTCAGCTTCCCCTGCATCCATTTGGGTTTTTAACGTAGCCACAACCGTCATATTTTGGACAGGTTTAACCGTCAACCAACTTAAAAGGGTTTTGACTTCTGTTGCCACCATTGGCGGTGCATACACAGTAGAGAAAACCCTCGATAACAAATCCAATTGGTCAATGCGTTCTAGTCCAATTAAACAAGTGCTATTCGTAACCGCCTCTGTGGTCAAAAGTTAATCTCCTGTTCTAATTCTTCGGGAGGATAATCAATGACAGGAACCCCTAGTTTACCAAGTAACTCAATAAAAGTCGGTTTGGAATAACCTGCCAGTTCTGCTGCTTGTCCTACTGTTAATTTTCCTGTTTCAAATAGTTTAACCATCAACAGGAGTCGTGCCTCTTCAACGCTAATATTTGGGGGAAGTTGTACCTCTAATTCGTTCATCTTTTTAGTTCCTCTTGATAAATCTTCAATTTCCTCTAACCGCTTCTAAAAATCTACTCAAATTTACTCAAACAGCAAAATAAGACAGAAAAAAGTCAGCGGTATATATGATTGCCATGTAAAGTGTTTTTACTCCTTGCCAATTACTCGGTACTCTACCCTTTTGAGTTTTGAAGTAATGAGTAACGAGTAATGAGTAAATACCCATCACTTATAAAGTAAAATTGGATTATTACATTTCAATTTGACTTATGACTAATAGTAGCATAAATATAACCATTAAAACAGAAGGAATTTAATTAAGTCATTACTCATTACTTATTACTTCAAAACTCATTACTCATATAGATGTGCCCTATCCCTCACAGATAAAGCAGTCTTGATGGTCTGCGGTAATCTTTCACTTAATCTCATCCCCCTTCTCCCAATCACCATAGATAAGTATCTAGTGTGAGCAATGGATTTGAGTAAACGTCAACGACTAGAAGCGGCAGGTTGGCAAGTTGGAACAGTCAAAGATTTTTTAGAGTTAGAAGAATCTGAAAGCAAATTAGTTGAATTTAAAGCAACATTAATTGAGTTGTTTAAATTACGGAGAGAAAGCAAAGAACTTTCCCAAAGCGCATTAGCTGAAAAAATGCAATCAAGTCAATCGCGAGTAGCAAAAATAGAAGCAGGAGATGCTTCTTTTCAGTTTGAAGTTTTGAAGTTTTGAAGTTTTGAAGTAAAAGAATTGATCCTAACCCTTTTCAGTAAAATTACTTAAGTTGTGGATAAAATGTATATTACTATACATTAATTTCTTAGAGAAAATCTCAAAAAGCCCTAATGCACAAGTTGCGGCTTTTGTCAAGTGTTATGTTAAGAAAGATGTTGATAAAGCCCCCCTTAGTAAGGGGGGTCAGGGGGGATCATATCTTTGTTAAAGA
>NZ_JALKVM010000172.1:0-16949 GCF_057440575.1 Johannesbaptistia floridana | reverse complement strand
CTCGCAGAGGAGCGCTGTTGTAAAGTAGTAGTCATTGTTTTTATGATTGCTATATAATTTTCTAGGTACTAGGGCTTTTTGTTTGCCCACATTTATACCTTAACCTGAATCTAAAGTTTTGTAAAGGGTTTTTAATTAGTGTTTACTTATATTAAGTATAAGTTTTACTTAATATAAGAATTAAAGAGTCAACAACTACTATAATGCAACTGTACGGTTATTGATTTGAATAGGTTGAATCAAAGATAATGAACGATAAACTAGACCAAACTCCTCGTACAGGAGAAAAAGTGGAAGTCTCTATCCATCTAGATGCTGTAGTTCTAGAACAATTAAAACATTTGACCAGTGACCCAAGCAAGGTAATTGAAACAGCTATCAAAGAATGGCTTAAAGGAGAAAGAGATCGCGATGATGAATTAACTCGCACTTTTAGAAGGAATCCCCCAGTGCCACCACGAGGGGAATGGAATGACTAAAAAAACTGTTAATCAGTCTCGACTTCAACTTCAAACAAATAAATGAATGAGCAGAAACAATGTACAAAACTAACAGAAGAATCTCTGGGCGCGGAGTTACTCTACACTCAAGATAAGTCTGGGAAATATCTGTCTTTTTACTGGCAATATAGTCGTGAGCGCGGCATAAATCCCGAAGCTATAACGGGCCAAAATTGCCAGGCAACGTTCACACCAGTAGCTATTGATGCTTACTTAGAACGCCTCAAGAGAGTAGTTGAACGAAAAATTCCTGAAAAATGTCAATGGCAATTTCAACAAGATCAGCAATTATTTTGTTTTCAACTAGTGATGACTCCAATATTTGGAAGTCAAGGAAAGGTTGACACCGTTTTGGTGATGGGATATTGTCAAGAAGAAGATGAGGGGACTTTGAGTACTTATTCTCAAATTCCCATCGCCCCAGAACCTTATCAGAAATTACTAACTAAAATTATTAATAAGATTCGTAAAACTTTGAGTTTGGAGACTATCTGGCAAGAAACCGTTGATAGTCTAGGTAAAAACCTGAGCGTGAGTCGTTGTCTATTAATTTACTGCGATTCGGAGAAACAAACACTAGAAGTTAAAGCAGAGTATTGTCAAAAGCCATTCCGGTCAATTTTAGGAGAGAAATTTAGCATAAATCACCGGCCCTATTGGAAACAAGTTATCTCGGCAAAAGAACCCATAATTGTCGAAGAAATGAGCCAAAATAGCTTTGAAGAGCGATCAGTATTAGTTTTGGGAACATTTTATCAAAATCAACGTAACGGAATTATTTGTTTACAACAATGTGATTATTGTCGTCACTGGAGTCAAATAGAAATAGACCTGTTACAAAAATTAGCAGACCAAGTGGGCACAGCGATCGCCCATGCAACTCTCTATAAGCAATTAGAAGAAGCAAGAAAAGAAGCAGAAAAAGCATCTCAGTACAAAAGTGAGTTTTTAGCTAATACTTCTCACGAACTACGAACCCCTCTCCATGGGATGATTAACTTTCTCAAGTTAATTCTAGATGGTATGGCCACTGAACCAGAAGAAGAAAGGGAATTTTTAGAACAAGTTTATAAATCTTCTCTGCATCTACTGAGGTTAATTGATGACATTCTCGATATTGCCAAAATAGAAGCAGGTAAGATGGAACTAGACTTAAAAAAAGTTTCCCTAGAAGAATTATTTGCTAATGTAGAAAAACTAGCTCGTCCTCAGGCAGAAGAGAAAAAATTATATTTTCAAATCAAATATCCCGAGAGTTATGAAGATATTATTCTCTACAGTAACTATCAGCGCTTACTACAAATAATGTTAAACCTAGTTAACAACTCAATTAAATTCACTCAAGAAGGAGCAATCTTTGTTAACGCTGAGGTGATGAACAAAAAAGTTCTTTTCAAAGATTATCAATTTCCAGGTTTAGTGGTAATCAGCGTAGCCGACACGGGAATTGGAGTGCCTTTGCACAAACAAGATGAATTATTTGAGAATTTTTTTCAAATTGATAGTTCCCGAACTAAAGCCTATCCTGGTACTGGTTTGGGATTAGCCATTTCTAAAAAGCTAGTAGAGGCGATGGGAGGGACTATTTCTTTCTATAGTATGGGAGAAGGCTTAGGATCTACTGTAACTTTTACGGTTCCACTAAATCATATTCCTTTGCTGAAAACAGTAGATTAATCTTTTTTCTAAATATGAATAAAAACATTTTTCCCCAGTTAAATAAAAAAATATGGATATTAACTGCCGGGAGATTGCTATCACAGATAGGCACAGGATTTACCCTTTTTTATGCCCCGATATTTTTCGTCAACCAAGTAGGTTTAAGTGCAACTTCTGTAGGTATTGCTTTAGGTAGTGGCTCTGTATCAGGTATCATTGGTAGATTCTTAGGAGGAGTCTGGACTGATTCTCCTAATTGGGGAAGAAGAAAAACCCTACTATTATCAGCAGCTATTTCTGCCGTAGCTGACCTAGTTTTATTTTTCACCGATAATTTTACTATTTTAATTATCGGTAACTTGTTGATGGGTTTAGGAATTGGGCTATATTGGCCAGCAACAGAAGCTGCTGTAGCAGACTTAACCACTCCATCCCAAAGAAACGAAGCCTTCGCCCTCACTCGTTTAGCCGATAGTATAGGTTTGAGTGTTGGAGTAGTT
The DNA here is from genome assembly GCF_057440575.1 of Johannesbaptistia floridana. Taxonomy (NCBI): domain Bacteria; kingdom Bacillati; phylum Cyanobacteriota; class Cyanophyceae; order Chroococcales; family Cyanothrichaceae; genus Johannesbaptistia; species Johannesbaptistia floridana. The sequence continues at coordinate 14,290 of NZ_JALKVM010000172.1, read as the reverse complement.
TGGGGAGGCGTAATTATTGCTAATGAAACTAGTTATCGTTTGCTGTTTGCTTTAGATGGAGTTTCTTTTGTGGTGTTTTTTCTAGTAATTTATGGGGCCATCTCCGAAACCTACGATTTTTCCGAAACCCACCATCAAGAAAACCGAGGCTGGTTAGCAGCTTTTAAAGATCAGCGTTTAATAATTTTTTTAATAGTTAATATTATGATTACGGGGTATTTATCTCAAGTACAAAGTACTTTACCCCTCTACTTCAAAAATTTTATCTCAGGAGCTAATAGTGGAGTCAATGGTTTTTCTCCTAAGTGGATAAGTATCATTTTTAGTGGGCATATTGTTTTTGCTGCTTTAACTCAGTTACCAATGGCACGGTTTTTAAATCGCTTTACTCGTCCTCATGCCTTGATGTTTTCTCTGGTTTTGTGGGCTATAGGTTTTATTTTCGTTTGGGTAACAGGAATTGTTTCTCAAGGAGCGATTATTTGGGCGATTATCGCCTTAATGATTCTCGCATTAGCGATGGTAGCTTATACCCCTTCGGCTTCCACTTTGGTGGTGGAATTAGCCCCTCCTGCTTTGCGAGGAGTATACTTATCTTTAAATTCTCAGTGTTGGGCCATTGGATATTTAGTCGGTCCTCCTTTAGGAGGTTTAGCGATGGACCAATCTTCCTTGATTTTAGTACAGGGTTTTTGGTTACTATTAGCCTTTAGTGTGATTATTGGCCTGATTATCTTGTTTTATTTGGATCGTCTACTTCAGAATACAAATTATAACTACTAAAATATACTAACTTTGTAAAAAAACTTAACGTCAACTCTCATCATATCGGTTTAAGCTACAGAATTAGGAAGTTTTTTAGATAGTATAAGAGAATAGGACTAAAACATGAATAACAATTTAGCAACTTTATTACGGGAAGGTACAAAAAAATCTCACACAATGGCCGAAAATGTTGGCTTTGTCAGATGCTTCTTAAGAGGTGTGGTTGAAAAAAGTTCCTACCGTGAGCTAGTAGCCAATTTATACTTCGTTTATCAAGCAATGGAGCAAGAAATGGCTAGGCTAGAACAACATCCAATAGTTGGTAAAATTTATTTTCCTGAGTTAAATCGCGAAAAAAGCCTAGAAAAAGACTTATATTACTATTACGGACCCAACTGGCGTCAAGAAATTAAACTCTCTCCCGCAGGCGCTGCCTATGTAGAAAGAATTCATCAAATTGCTACAGAAAAACCAGAATTATTAGTTGCTCACTCATATACTCGTTATCTAGGAGACTTGTCTGGAGGACAAATACTCAAAAAAATTGCTAAACAAGCTATGAATCTCAGCGATAATGGTGAAGGAACAGCTTTTTATGAGTTTTCAGACATCGAAGATGAAAAAGCATTCAAAACTAAGTATCGTGAAACTCTTAATCAATTAGATATCAGTGAAGAAACAGCACAAGAAATTGTTGATGAAGCTAACGCTGCCTTTGGGATGAATATGAAAATGTTCCAAGAATTGAATGGTAATTTAATTAAAGCGATTGGCCAAATGCTCTTTAATAGTCTAACTCGGCGCCGCAGTCGTGGTAGCACAGAATCTGAATTAGCTACTGCTTCTGAGTAAAATCATCTGAAATGTACTCAGAAAACTCCTGTTGAATCTTCTAGAGATTAACAGTGGAAGCACGGATAAGAAGTCGGAATTAGGAATTACATAAGCCTTATGGGGCGGGTTCGTAACCTGATTTGCGTAAACAAAATAACTTCAAAGATAATAACTGAAAACTCTGGAAACCACCAAGTAAGGTTTGAAAGAATCTTTCTTGTGGATTTCAGAGTTCAGTATTTTGTTTTGCTGTATAGCATTCGTTAACCCACATCTTCCACTCCCAAAAAAGTACAGAAATTGGCCAACAGGCTCCGAATCAATTTTTAAGCGCGATCGCATTAATTCTTTAACTCATTACTTATTACTTCAAGACTTCAAGACTTCAAAACTCAACCCCCACCAGTAACTTTTGATAAAGATGCTTTGGTGTGAGTCAACCCAACCTACAGGCTACTCGCTTCTTACTTCAAAACTCATTACTTCAAAACTCATTACTCATCTGACGGTGCGTTACGGGCTGCGCCCTAATACACCCCACACAAAATAATCATGCTTATCAGCCAAAAAGAGCGAGCGCTCTTTTTGGTGCTCTGTTGCAAAGATTTTTTGCTACTCTATCCGTAGTGTCAATTTTTAAAACCGACCGCTCTGAGATTACCTGCTCAAAATTGCCAGCCTTTACCAGTTAATGGTTTGGGGTCACAAATAACTTATGAAGTGGCGGAGAGCGCCTCCCAATAACTCAAGATTATTGACCAAAAAACAGCCTCTAAGGCGCTCTCCGCTTTCGCTGGCAATTTTGAGTAAGTTTATTGCACCCCATACGCACTTCAAAAATCAGCTAGATTGATTGCTAGATTTTCCTCTTGGATTATTAAATCAAAGATAGATTTTAAGTAATTGGCGATCGCTGTTTTTGGTTATCTTTGAAGAAGAGGCTTAAGAGTACGCCCGTGCCGATAAACGTAAAGCTGTCTTAACTTTGCTCAATGATCCCGAATGGCATAATTGGAGTAACCGTGAAATAGCTAGAGTATGTCGAGTTAATGAGAAAACAGTGCGGAATATCCGTAACGAATTAACTGCGGATATCCGCAGTGACAATTCCTCATCTTTAACTGCGGACTTCCGCAGTGAAGAACAAGAGTCAACGAATGAAAATCTGCGGAATTATCGAACTAAGCACGGAACTATAGCAACCATGAACACCACTAATATTGGGAAACCTCAGAAGAAAACCTAAATAGGACAATAAAAGTGACTACTGATGAAATCTTGATTGCATTTTTGAGTAACGTTGAACACATGAGTTCTTCTCAGGTTAAAGCCGCCATAAAAGCGATCGCCTCAACTCATCCAGATATCATCTTTCAACTTGTACATAACCTTAATAATAATTAATAAGTTCTAACGACTAATTATAGGAAAACTAATAATTTAGATATAGAGTCAGATGAGCTTCTAGCACAGTTTCTAGAACTTGATGTGGAGTGTGTAATTGAAACAGTCATAAGAATTGTTCATGAAGATGGGTGGCTTGAATTTGCCAATTGGTTACAATCGTTTTCTGCTCAAATACAGTGCCAGTTGGTAGCAATAGTTACTAATTTCTACTTGCCATTAGCCGTGGGCGATCTCGCCAAAGGCGAGCCACTTCGTGATCGCTACTAATATTGCTTACCCACTTTCATCCGTTAGAACCAGTCTTGGTTAAAAAGTAGAATTCGTCACTGTCTAAAAAATTTTGATTGTTTACGGGATGCCATGGAATTTGTCTGGCGTCAAGCGTCCTAACAGTTGTGGCGACTGCTATATAAATAACAACTTCACTCATAAACTTTACTGCGATGAACAATAACAATTATACTAACCAACATCGCATCATCATCAACTGAATAAACCACACGGTAATCTCCAACTCGATAACGATAGTAGCCTAAATAATTTCCCTTCAAAGGTTTAATGTTAGGATGAAAAAGAGGACTTTCTTCTAATCTTTCTAGACATCTTGCTAACTTTTTAGCCAGAGCTGGACTAACTTGACGATAAACCTTCTCAGCTTCTGTTGATAACTGTATTCTATACATCGTCTCGAATCGTTCTCCAATCTTTAACCTGTCCCTTTTTGACTTGCTCTTTTCCTCTCTCAAATGCCTCAACAAATCCTTCTATTTCTAACAATTCCTGTGTTGCATCTTCGCCATCTTCAGCAACTAAATCAGCTATTAATTCTGCGACAACTCCTAAACTTTCGGGAGGAAGCTGATCAATATATTGCTTAAGTTGATCTCGCATTTTAGTTGGGTTCACAATTAATAGACTCCTTAAAGGACTTTTGCCAATGGTATCTGTTAACAAACTAACTGACTGTCTCCTTTTTATCATATCCCAACGGTGCAGAATATAGGATTCTTTGAGAAAGTTCTCAAAAATAGTCACAGTATGCCACAAGCGAGTTATCAATACAGACAAAGATCAGGCTTATCCATCAGCAGTAGAAAATCTCAAGAAAGAAGGGACTTTGGATCCAAATAGTAAATTGAGACGGGTGAAATATCTTAATAATAAGATTGAACAAGATCACAGGACCGTCAAAAAAATAACTAATACTGGATTGGGATACAAATCGTTCGGTACCTCACATCTTCCACCAGTACTTATGTACTAAAAACCTCAGAAAAAGTTCATTTCTCTTTAGCCTAAGATCTTGCCCTGTCAACCAATTTTAAAGCGCGATCGCATTAATTCTTTAACTCATTACTCATTACTCATTACTCCAAAACTTCTTACTTCAAGACTTCAAGACTTCAAGACTTCAAGACTTCTTACTCATTACTCATTACTCATTACTCATTACTTATTACTCAACCACAACCAGTAACTTTGGGTAAAGATGCAAGATCTGAGGTACAGGGTGGCGAACAATAAGAGGAATTAAAATAATGCACGCTATCAATCAAAGTCAAGTTGACTTTTGTTGATCATAGAGATAGTGTAGCTCAATTGCGAATTTGTTGAATTGCTATTTGATGTTGCTGCTTAAAAATACGCGAGATACATAGAAATCTTGTATGCTTCATAATTCGAGAGCAACAGAACCTAAAATAAAGTAAGCTAAAATTAGGGAAAAATAATTAATGCCCACAGAAATTCAAAAAGATACTGTTATTTTGGTTTGTCAACTTCTTTCTAATTTATATCAACCGATTTGGCTATTTCGATATGATTCCCAAGAACATTATATATTCTTAATTGCGGGAGAAGAACAGGGATTAGAAATAACAATTTTTGCAGATGGTAAATGGGAGTTTAACCAAGATGAATAAACCGAATTTTCAAACAATGACTCGTAAAGAATTAAAAAAATATATATTAGCTCATCCTACTGATGACGAAGCAATTCGGGAATTAGTACTTAATCGTCGTAATCCTGACGCAACTATCTATCCACCACCTTCAACTTTAGCTAGTGGAGAAGCAGAACAAATTTTGAGAAAGAAAATTAAATTTAATGAATCTGAGGAAATTTAGAATTAAGGTTAAGGTTAAAATGCGATCGCTTTTTTCTTCTTCTTCTTAAGATTACACCTTTGGATACCAGAATTAGTTTGGGTAACTTTCATGAAGATTCGTACTTTAAATTCTGAGACTCTTCCTACATTAACCTCGCTTCCATACTACTATGATGAAAAAATCATTCTACCTTCCCAATACTTAGGGAAGAAGTTATGCCACGTGTTATGAATAGTGGTAAATATACTCTTGACTATAACGAGTACGGAGAGCCAATCAGGGTAGTTTTGATCGATGGGAAGTAGATGCGATCGCCTGAAGAAGAAAACTTGAATTAAAACATTAAAATATTTTAATTACTCTTTGAAGTTGCAGTTTAAATCAGTAATACAGTGTACCTAACTCGGAGCCTCTCTTGCCTCAAAAGGATAACCTCTGTACCTCACCAGTATGAGAATTGCTATAGTATTAATTGGCACTATCAAAAATTTGTTGAGCGGTCAAATTTAAATCAGGGAAAATGAGAGTTTTCAAGAGTTGATTTTCCCTAAATTGTTCTAGTTGATACTCATCATCAACTAACTGATAAAGAGAAATTGTCGGTTGCTTGGGGTCACCAATATAACGTTTTCCCCCTAATCCCAAATAATCAATAATCCAATACTCCCTAATTCCTAAAGCTTCATAGTCAATCAATTTATGACCATAATCATATCCCCAATTACTACTAACTACTTCTATCACTAAAGTAACTTTGGGTAAAGATCAAGATCTGAGCTAACCTGCCAACAGCCAGATACTAGAAACTTACCACCAAAGCGCTTAATTTGTTCCTGTGTCATAAAATAAGCCCAAGCGTGATCTAAATAAGCTCCATCAAGTTGATAAATAGCCACGAGTTGGCGAATATAACCTTGAGGGTCTTCTGTCTCTGTAGGATGATAACCTTCTAAATGGTCTAAATCTTCAAGATAATGATTTTCAGCAAATGTCAGAAGAAATCCCTGAACTTTTTGATCCCCTTCAGTCATGGCAGGATAACCAAAGGGCAAATCATAAAGACATCCTAAGGTATAGGCGGGTTGAGAATTCAGAATCTTGCCTGCGCAGTAAGATTGATAATTGCTTTTTCCCGGTTTAAGAGTACCGTAAACAAAAACTTTAAACAAAATAGATTGCCGAAACTCTACTTTAAATATTATTATATCTATCTGGGAAACTATTTTCGCACTTAAGTATTAATATAAGATGAATAAAATCCTGCGACTAATTCTGTTATCGGCTACTGTATCTTTAACTTTGGGTTGGGCCGATTTAGGTTTAGCTAAACCTGTTGAAGAAGAAATCAAAGAAACTGGTGTACTAAAAGTAGGTGTTAGAGACGATTCGCCTCTATTCGGCTACGGAGATACTCAAGAGGGTTACTGTAAAGATTTCGCTAACGCTCTTGCCACTGTAATGAGCGAAAAACTAGGAACAACTGTAGAAACTGAATTAGTAACTTCTACTACTCAAAATCGCTGGGAGTTAGTGAGTAGTGGTATGGTACATTTAGAATGCGGGCCTAATACACTCACTCAAGAAAGAGAATCAGAATATCAAATTGAATTTTCTCAACCATTTTTCGTAACTGCTACTCAAATTTTTGTGAAGAAAGACGTTAGCGAAGAAGAGGTTAAAACTGGGAAAATTGGTACTATATCTGGAACAACTAACGCTGAAGAAATACAACAAGTTTATCCAAATTCTCAAATAAATAGTACCTATACTGATAGAGTTGAGGGGATTGAAGCAGTACAATCAGGAGAACTTACTGGTTTTGCTAGTGATGGAATTCTGATTGTGGGTACTGCTACGATTTTACAACTAGATGAAAATAGTTTTGCCCTTGCTACTCCTGTAGTTAATGGTCGTCAGTTTTGTGCCGCCTACGCCATGATTTTACCCCCTGGGGAAGAAAACGCTCCCTGGAGAGAAACAGTTAATTCTCTCATTTCTAGAGAGGGACAAGGGGCACAGTTGTGGGATACGTGGTTTAAACGTCTATCTCCATATATTGATAAAACCCTAGTTGATTGTCAAGTAGTGCAGTAGAATTCTTGAGATATTGTTAGGGAAAACAGGGGTAAAGGTTTTATTTTTGGTTACTCTTTTCTAAAACCTTTATCCGTATTATTAGATTAACTTTTACACCATGACCACTCTAAAACCAATGAAATTATAGGCGTTTTCCGCTAAATTAGAGATACGATTAGCACTACGACAAACATCAGGTTCCCCATTCCAAGATCCTCCCTTGCGTACTTTTCTTGAAGAAGTATCGCTGCTATTTAACCAAGCACTACCATCACTAGGTACTTTGCTTAAATCTGAATAGTAGTCGTCTTCACACCACTCCCAAACATTACCATGCAAATCATATAAACCAAAGGCATTGGGTGGAAGAATTCCTACTTCTGTAGTAGCGTTGCGAAAATCAGTCTCCGGTTCATTGGCGTAGATATATCTACCATTGTAATTAGCAAGATTGCCGGTTAAGGTTGGCCCAAAATAAAAGGCTTCTGTAGTTCCTGCTCTACAAGCATATTCCCACTGGGCTTCTGAAGGAAGTTTGATGGTTTTGCCTATTTTTTCACTCACTAGTTCACAAAATTTTACTGCATCATTCCAACTAATAGTTTCTATGGGTCGTTGTTGTCCAGAAAAGTAAGCAGGATTTTCTCCCATAATCACCTGATATTGAGCTTGGGTAATTGGGTATTTACTCATCCAAAACTCACTAATACTAATTTCTCTTTGTGGTCCTTCGTCTATATCTCTCTGGGATTCTGTAGGAGGTGACCCCATCATAAAATTACCCCCAGGAATAGCTACAAAATCAATAGTTACACCATCACCTAGGTCAAGAGTTTGATATTTAGCTGATTTTTCTTCTGTACTAATAATTTCTCCCACATTGTTAATTCTCACTACCTCAAAGGTATACTCCCCTTCTTTTGGAGTAGGAGGAATAGCCTCTGTGCTTGGATTGGTACTAGTTTCAGGCACATTAGATTCACGAGAATTACTAAATAGTTTTCCTAGAATTACAGCAGCGATCGCTCCTATCCCACCTATTACTCCCCACTTCAGAAATTTGCTACGAGAAATTTTTTCGCCCATCATCAATTATATGTAAATATTTACAAGTTTTATTTACAAATATATTTTATTTAGATCTTATCATATTAATCACTTTTCTTAAAATTAGAATCAGTTTATTGCTCTTACAGGCTGACTAGATTTTTAACTATTGACTAAATTTCAGGGTAAAATAAAAAAGTAGTTAAAATAGATTTGTCACTGATAACAATTATTAGCATAATTTTTACTACTGATAACCCATAGATAGTTTAATCTCTTGGAGATAATAAGATAGGTAATCAGCTTTCTAGCATCTAAATAATTTGTTAATACTACCAATAATTAGAGAGCAAAAGTGTGTAAACCTTGTCTTAAAATTTGTGATGTAGTGCCAAATTAAGTACATAACTTATTAATTTTTATTGAATATGTTTAATTATCTTAAAAATAAACTGTTATATATAGTTACTATATTTCTACTAAGCATTACAATCATTGTTACAAACAATTTCACCCCAGAGGCTATTGGAGTATTTAATAAATATCCAATTCCTACTGTGCCAAATAGTTCAACAGTGGGGTTAAATTTAGCTTACTCAATGAATTTATTATCTCAGAGTAATCCCCAAAAAAAGAATACTGTGCGTATACTGTTTTATGGTCAATCAATTACCCGTGATTATTGGTGGAGACCTGTAGTAAATGATTTAAATAATCGCTTTCCCAATGCCGAAATTATCAGTAAAAATTTAGCTATTGGAGGATTTGGATCTAAACGTTTAATTTTTACTGTAGAAAGAGATATCTTAGATTTTTATCCAGATTTAATTATATTTCACGTTTATGGATCTCATCAAAAATATGAAAAAATAATCCAGAAAATGCGCACTCTGACTACGGCGGATATTTTGATTCAAACAGATCATTTGACAGGCAAAGTAGATCCAAATAAACCAGATGAAGGATGGCAAGCTTTTATGAATGACTATTTCTTAACAAGAATGGCAGCTAAGTATAACGGCGAATTGGCAGATATACGCTCATTTTGGCGTCAATATCTTTTAGATTATAATTATCAACCAAATGAATTACTAAAAGATGGACTACACCTTAATCATCATGGTAATTTGTTAATGGCTGAGTTAGTTAAATCATATTTACAACCTAACCCAGAGGCGAAAAATCCCTGGTTAGATAGAGTAAAAACTTATGAAGTGAATAAAGATATAGTTTGGAAAGATGGGAAATTAAGCTTAGAATTTGTAGGTAATAGAATAGAGGCGATCGCCAGTTTGTTTGGTGATACTCCAGCAGAAATATTAATTGATGGTAAACACCCATCAAAGCTACCAAATTTATATATAGCAATGAGCGTTGTAGTGTTAACAACATTTATCACTAACTTTTCCCCCCAACCCCCCTTACTAAGGGGGGCTTTTCATCATTTTTGTCAACATCTATTGGCGAGCTTGCTATAATTGAGTCTCAACACTGGTGGTTAAAAACTGATCCATTACAACAAAAACCTTCACCAATTCAACCAGGATATCAACTCAATTTTACTTCTCAGCTTATGGGAGTAGATACATATCAAAAGCCGCAATTTAAAGGTTTTAACCGCGAGTCTACTGTAACTTTAGCAAAAGGATTAGAGAATAAAACTCATACTCTCTCTATCATTCCCCTAGGCAAGGGAAAAGTCCCTATTCAAGCAATTCGTGTTTATAAACCGCCACTTACTTCTAATCAACTTGAATTAGAAGAAATTGATCCTAATACTTGGCTGGAGAATAGGTAATTTCAAAACAAGTGCGATTCCTTGAGTGCCTTTTCCCGTATCATAGTAAATCCTAATGATCATTCCATAAGTTTGTAGTAGGGCTTTAGCCCTATCATACTTGGAAATCCTACCATTAACATTTAAACTTTTCTGTATTTTTTGGAACTTTATTTTATAGCTATTTTGTAGTACAAAACTTGTTTTTTTATAAGCTAACCTTGAGAAGCGATCGCCTCGTCAGGTCAAAAGTTCATTTCTTTTTCGCCTAAGAAAAGGGTCAAGAGAACAAAAATACTGAATACACCTTTATCTCAGATCTTGCATCTTTATCAAAAGTTACTGGTTGTGGTTGAGTAATGAGTAATGAGTAATGAGTAATGAGTAAGAGAATTGATGTTAAACCTCTAGGATACAAAGATTATAGAGAATTAACCATAAAGAACATTTTTCCTTAAAAATTAGTACATAAGTTCTGGTGGAAGATATGAGTTTATAGCAGAAAAAGAGAGAGTAACATTAGGTAAAGATGCAAGATCTCAGTTGAGTGCCTTTTCCCGTATCATAGTAAATCCTAATGATCATTCCATAAGTTTGTAGTAGGGCTTTAGCCCTATCATACTTGGAAATCCTACCATTAACATTTAAACTTTTCTGTATTTTTTGGAACTTTATTTTATAGCTATTTTGTAGTACAAAACTTGTTTTTTTATAAGCTATAGCAGTAGTTCGTGTTAACAACATTTATCACTAACTTTTCCCCCCTTCCCCCCTTACTAAGGGGGGCTTTTCATCATTTTTGTCAACATCTATTGGCGAGCTTGCTATAACCTTGAGAAGCGATCGCCTCGTCAGGTCAAAAGTTCATTTCTTTTTCGCCTAAGAAAAGGGTCAAGAGAACAAAAATACTGAATACACCTTTATAGCAGAAAAAGAGAGAGTAACATTAGGTAAAGATGCAAGATCTCAGTTGAGTGCCTTTTCCCGTATCATAGTAAATCCTAATGATCATTCCATAAGTTTGTAGTAGGGCTTTAGCCCTATCATACTTGGAAATCCTACCATTAACATTTAAACTTTTCTGTATTTTTTGGAACTTTATTTTATAGCTATTTTGTAGTACAAAACTTGTTTTTTTATAAGCTAACCTTGAGAAGCGATCGCCTCGTCAGGTCATAGCTTCCTTGTCACCCCGTTGAGATTTTTTGGACTAAAGTCCAACTACGAACCTCGTTTTTAACTCTTGCCTCTTATCTAAAACGATAACATAATTGTCCTAACTTACTTGTCTATGGCATAATTTTATGAGAAGAGATGAACTAGGCTAAAATTAAAATATCTTAACAGTCACTAAAATATTCTCATGAATATTAAACAAGCAATTAGAAAATCCCATAAAAATATAGCACCTATTGTATTACTACCTCTATTCGTAACAGTATTTACAGGAGTTAGTTATCGTTTAGCAAAAGATTGGTTTGGTTTATCGAGAGATCAAGTACATTTTCTCATGAGTATCCACGAAGGAGAATACTTAGGAGATACCCTTAAACCCCTATACGTTTTATTTAACGGTTTAGGTTTATTGTGGATGTTAATTACAGGAGGAGTTATGTTATGGCAAAGTTGGAAAAGATCGTTTTTTTCTTTCCCTAAAACTCAACCAAAGGAATCATCTACAGAATAGAGGGGAGGATATCATATCAATCCTAATCCCTCGTTCAAACATATTTATAAGGCACCAGCAGCCGTTTGATCCAAAATCCCCTCACTGAGATGAGAAGTAATGTTAATCGCCTGTAAAATCGGTTTCTCTGAAGGACCATTCGCGTAATCTATAACAGTTACAGCCCCGTTACCCTGTTTAATATTCCAAAAATTTGCAGGACTTAGTCCCAATAAAGCACAAATAATTACCTTGTTAATAGCATCGTGGGCAACAACAATCCCCAGAGATGTAGTTTGCTCATGATAAAAAGTATTAACAATCTCTTGCCAACAGGAGATCGCCCTTTCCCATACTTGAGTTAAATTTTCTCCCTCCGGCATTTGTACTGTTTCTGGGGAGTCTTTCCATTCCTTAAGTAATCCAGGAAATTCTGCTTCAATTTCTGCTTCTAACTTACCTTCCCATAAACCGTGACCAATTTCTACCAGGGGAGATCTGGTTTCCAATTTAACCTGGGGGTGGTTACTTATAATAATTTCTGCGGTTTCTTTTGGTCGTAACATGGGACTCGTAACCGCAAAAGTTAGAGGAATATCCTTAAGAAGTTCTGCGGCTAACTTTCCCTGTTCTCTACCTTTGTCATTGAGAGGAATATCTTTAGTTCCCTGGAAACGTTTTTCCCGATTCCAATTAGTTTCCCCATGACGTACTAAAAATATTCTCAAAGGAGTATCAGGAGTTCTAAGAGAAGGAATCGGCATTCCTAGATGGGCAGTTTGATTCAATGATTCTAATTGTACTGCTTCTTGCCAACCTCCGGTAAAATTGAGAACATTAATACAGCAATTAGATTGTTGAATAGAGTGGTAATACTCCGGCTGCATACCCACCGCACTCATAATTAAACAACGATTAATACCATTGTGAGCTACTATCAGTATAGTTTCTCCTGAGTGTTTGGGGATAATCTCCTGCCATAGTTGTTGGGCCTGTTCATACAAAGATAGCACAGGATAATGATTTTGATTATTCACATTCATGCTAAACTCATGGGGACGAGTTTTCCACAATTTATAATCATCAGGAAATTGTTTTTGGACATCCTGCTTAACCATATTTTCCCAAAGAGGCAAATCAACTTCCCTTAGCTTGTCTAAAGGTTGTAAAGTTACGGAATTTTCGCAACAACTCTGAATTATTTCAGCCGTAGCAAAAGCACGTTTAAGAGGACTAGAATAAATAGCGGCTAAATCATAATTTTTGAGAGCATTTCCCACTAACTTAGCATCTTGTTGGCCTTTTTCCGTGAGAATTGAGCGATCGCTGCGACCTTGTATACGATGTTCAATATTAAAATTACTTTGACCGTGACGAACAATAATTACCCGAGTAGCCAATCTCTTTCTCCTTAAATAGTTGTATAGTTGATGCCAACATCATAAGCCAAAAGCGAACTCTAGAGACATTTAAATACAAATTAGAGGAAATAAAAAATACTCAATAAAAAACAATTTCCAGATAAATTGATAAAAATCTTTAATCTCTTGCTTTTGCTGTAAATCTACCTTGAGACTTGACAGCCAGAGAATAATTAACAAAGCCAGATGAATTAAAGCTAATAGTAAGGTATTAATTCCCCTTATCGGGAGAAAAGCCGCCATAATCATTCCCAAGTAAGCAAGACTAATAACACCTCGACTCAAGCTAAAGACTCTCTCTTTACCCAAAATAATAGTTAGAGTAGTAATTTTATACTCTTTATCCCCTTCTAAATCTGGTACATCTTTAAAAATAGCGATCGCCACCGTAAATACCAAAACAAATATAGTTAGTAACCAAATCACAGAAGGTATCTCCTCAACCCCTGCCAAAACCTTACTAAAATGTAGATAAATACCTAAATTAACAATCACTCCTCTAACGGTAAAAATACACAAAGCTGCCCAAAAAGGGTAACGTTTGAGACGTATAGGTGGTAGAGAATAAGCTGTACCAATCAGCAGACTAACTGCCACAGTTAAGAATAGATATTTTCCCAATAATCCCCCTAAGGTTAGAGATAGTAAACCGCAACTCCCTACAATTATCCATCCTATTTGGGGAGAAAATTCTGCCGCCGCTAGAGGCAGATGAGGCTTATTAATTTTGTCGATAGCGATATCTTCTAACTGATTCAACCCAACTATATAAACATTTCCACATAAACACGCTAACCAAGTCACAAAACACTGTTCTAAGCTAGTTAAACTTAGAGAACTTTGGTTAATTAAAATAGCTATAGTGTATAAAGCAAAGACACTGAGACTAGTACCGATAATTGTATGAGGACGAGAAAACTTCCAACTACTATTTAGCCAAGAATTTGGATTTTTTCCAACAAATTCGCTCATTTTAACTTTAAATCACGATTATTACCTCACATATCATATCATAGGAGCAAGAGTAGATTAATCTCAGATCTTGCATCTTTACCCAAAGTTACTGGTTGTGGTTGAGTAATGAGTAAGGAGTAATGAGTTTTGAAGTAAGAAGTAAGAAGTAAGAAGTAAGGAGTAAGAAGTAAGAAGTAAGAAGTAAGAAGTAAGAAGTAAGAAGTAAGAAGTAAG
>NZ_JALKVM010000171.1:0-2450 GCF_057440575.1 Johannesbaptistia floridana | reverse complement strand
GCGTATTTAAACGTTATCCATTTACCATTATTCTTAAGGAGGAAAAACCATTACACACAAACAATAATTTAAAGGCTACGAAAACCGGAACTTATGTCGGTAGAGTAGCAGTCAGAAAGTGCGACCTGAAAGTTGCATCCTTTGAGTGGAACTCTCAGAAAGTTCCCAGCCTAGTAGTCAAGGCTGTACCCGCTCAAAGGGGCGTTACTGGTAACGGTAGAGTCTCACAGCTAGAGAGTTAAATGTCATTTGTGGCGTGGAGTCATCTCACAAGACGAGTGGCTAGGGTAAGATGACTAAGCCTAACGAAAGTGAATCTGTGTAAGCTTCGTCAGGCTAGACCAATCAGGTAAAGATGACCTGGGTTGGATGGGGATAAAGGTGTAGGATTTAACGACCTGTGCCAAAAGAATATACTATTTTCTGACGTATATTTAGACTACCAATAAATCCCTCGGAGTATAGCAGAAGGATAAGGTCATCGGATCTCAAAAGATGTGAAACAGGATAAGCCCTATAAGGTCTCTTGGAATAATCTAGGAGTAGGCTCTCGCGCCAGCAAAGCGGAATCCCTTAGAGGGTAAAGGATGGTTAAAAAGCGAAGGCTGACAGTCGAAAGACAAGGGTAATAAATAACCTGTCAGATAGGGAATACCCAACTTGAAAAAGTGCCCACTTAACCAGGTGAAATCAGCTCATATTACGAAGTAAGGAAACCGAACCAAAAAGGAAAAGATAGATGCAGTCAAATGTAATCGTAACTCAAGGAACAAACGACAATAAGAAGTGGCACAATATTGATTGGGTCAGGATTCGTCGTAATGTTAGGAATCTGAGACAGAGAATATTTAGAGCAACTCTTTGGCGGTGATGTCAAAAAGGTTAGTAACCTTCAAAAACTAATGTTGAGGGGGAACGGAGCAGTAATGCTCCAGACCTACCCAACAACAGGTAGTTTTAACATTAAAACTGCTAACCAAACAGTTCAAGGTATTAGCCACAAATACTGTAAACCTATTCACAAAGCGGATGGATATAACTATGCAACATAATAATGGTCCCTCATTTCCTCTCATCGCTAACCTGATGAGAGGTTTAGCGAGAGTCTCCATGAGGGCAAAAAGATGAGAGATAAGCTACATATATTAGGCTGGCTTGGCCTTTGCTGTTGTTTTCCTAGTATAGCCTGGGCAGAAAAATTAGAAAATCAACCATTATTATTAGATCGACCAACAATTACATCTAATGCCAACTTATCTCCTTTACCTCTAGAATTAGTAGAAATTAGACCATTTTCCCTGGGAATAGATGATCGACTCTGGGGAGAAACTAACACACCAGGCGATCGCTTAGCATTAGTAGAAGCAATTGATCACAGTCTCAAATATCTAGAAACTCCTACCGCTGCTAATGTTTATGCCAACTATCCCCTAGAAGAAATCACCCTAGAAAGAGTCCGTAATTCCCTATTACGCTTTCGTGAGTTACTCCTTACCTACGACAATGCAGAGGAATTCCAAGCCGCAGTAGAAGCAGAATTTAACTTTTATCGAGCCATTGGACAAGACAACCAAGGTAAAGTAGTTTTTACTGGCTATTATGAGCCTATTTATCCCGCTAGTTTAGTCAAAACCGAAGAATATATATATCCCCTCTACCGTCTTCCCGAAGACTTTTCTCAATGGCAACAACCCCATCCTTCCCGAATGGAATTAGAAGGAAAAGACGGATTACTAGGGGAAAATAGTCCCCTAGCCGGATACGAACTAGTTTGGCTAAAAGATCGCCTTCAAGCCTATTTAATCCACGTCCAAGGTTCTGCTAAACTACAATTAACCGATGGTTCCCTCTTAACTGTAGGTTATGCAGGCCGTACTGAATACCCCTATGTAAGTTTAGGTACAGAATTAGTCAAAGATGGACGCTTTCAAGTAAATCAATTAAGCTTGCCTGTTATGATTGACTATTTTCGTACTTATCAATCACAAATGCACGAATATATCTCCCGTAATGATCGCTTTATCTTCTTCCGCGATACTCAGGGGTCTCCTGCTATAGGTAGTATAAATGTACCAGTAACTGCCGAACGGTCGATAGCTACAGATAAATCTCTAATGCCTCCTGGCGCCTTAGCGTTGATTGATACTAACCTTCCCCTACCCAATGGCCAAGGAGGATGGCAAAATACTCCTATTACTCGCTACGTAGTTGACCAAGATACAGGAGGGGCTATAAAAGGACCAGGACGTGTAGATATATTTATGGGAACTGGGGAGATTGCCGGAGAAAGAGCGGGGAGAATCCACGAAACAGGCGAACTATACTATCTCTTACTCAAAAATGATGAATAAAGAAGAAATTATCCAGCAGCTAAATTTAGTAGAACATATAGAAGGGGGCTAAATACAGTTGAAAAATATCTACTCATTACTGCTAAAAGTTGCTCATTT
>NZ_JALKVM010000170.1:0-112642 GCF_057440575.1 Johannesbaptistia floridana | reverse complement strand
CTTTAAAAACATTGACGAGGCGACCTTTACCCTAGAAATAGGAGTTAAACTCATGGGAGTTTTCGTTTTAGATTCCCACAAAAAGCCATTAAATCCAAGCCATCCTGCTAGAGCTAGAAAGTTACTCAATCAAGGGAAAGCCAGCGTATTTAAACGTTATCCATTTACCATTATCCTTAAGGAGGAAAAACCATTACACACAAACAATAATTGTCAGCTAAAGTTAGATCCAGGTAGTCGTACTACAGGCTTAGCTCTTTTGTCGGGCAAAAATTTAATTTGGGCAGCAGAGCTTAATCATCGGGGCTTACAAATTATCGTCAAGGATGCTCAGAATAAATACCTTCCCGACTTACAGCATAATCAGATAACTGCGGTAATGTATCCCCTGCATACTCAGCAAATTCTGATATTAACTGGTTAGCTATTACCTCAAAAGAATCATCAACCCGTTCTTCTTTTAACATATTTTCTACTGTGGGAACTAAAGCCGATGCTAATAATTGACAGATACTTTCTTTATCAGAAAGCGCAATTAACTCTTTAAGCTTTGACTCTTCTTCTTTCGATAAATCCAAATTAATAATTATCATAATTACCCTTTAATACTCGCATCCGGTTATGAAGCATCACTTAAAATATTGTTACATCTGCTAGTTTTTAACAAAGCTATTGGAGGGATTGGCGCACTCTTATCGCCTAAATCTAATTCTCTAAAGATAAAATAAACCGAGAATAATGAGAGTAAACAAAATCCCCCTATTCTCGGTTACAAAGATTCAAGTTAAGCTAGAGCTTTTTCAATCGCTGCTTTTAAACCAGGATCATCGGGAGTTACTTGAGGTTCAAAACGCTCAACCACTTCACCATTTTTCCCGACTACAAATTTACCGAAATTCCAAGCAATATCTGGTCCATCGCCCACTAAATATTGGTAGAGAGGACTACGATTAGGACCATTAACATCTTGTTTTTCTAAAAGAGTAAAATTCACATCATATTTACTCTTAGTAAATTCTTTGATTTCTTCAGGACTACCTGGTTCTTGTTTACCGAACTGGTTACAGGGGACACCCACAACCATGAAGCCTTTGTCGCTATATTCTTTTTCTAAGGCAACTAAACCCTCGTATTGAGGCGTTAAACCACATTGACTAGCTACGTTGACGAATAAGACTACTTTATTAGCTATAGCTTCTGGGGATAGAGGTTTTCCCTCAAGAGTGGATAAATTAGTAGGTAAAGGCATAATTGATTATCTACAACAATCTAAATGTACAAACTATTTTATTATCCAATCTTGAGTCACATTAAACAAGCTTTAGATCTCAGCTACAGCTCTTTCTACCAAGCGACGGGCTAGGGTTTGAATTCCAGTATGTCTATAGTATTTAACAGTCATATCTAGAAATGCCCCTAAATAGTCAAGTTTATCGTTGGCAACTTCGATAAAACTAGTTAAGTTATCTACTAAATCCCCTCGGTTAATATTATTCTTCGAGACAAAATTACTCATCCAACCTTGAGTTGATTCAAAACTTTCGTTAATGAAATTTAATTGGTCTGTGGAGTTATCTCCCGGAATCAAATCTTTAACCCCTTTGAAGGTTTGGTTTTGTTCTAAATCCTTAGGACTCATTCCCCTAATCATCGATAGGGTTTTGAGGATAAAATCAGGCCCAAGGGGAATTACTCCATCAAAACAAACTAAGGCCGCCATACGCATATAAGATTCTCCACCGTAATCGCCCAAGGCGGCTAGGAAATCTCCAAGACTATCTCCAGGTATACCGTTGATTTGACAAAAAGCCACTACCTCTGTGACTAATTTCACACTTAAATCAATAGTTTGGGCTTTTTCTGGTTTGGGGGTAATATTTTTCAAAAATCCTAAAAAGGTATCCTGTCCAATGCGATTACCTAGGGTTGCAGCACCCAATAAACCTGAGGCTGAATCAACGGTTTCATAAAGCCATAGAGCCCTTTGATAACCTTCTGATTTATCATTGAATAGGGTGATCGCTCTTTCGCCAATTTGCTGAATTAGGGCTTCGTCTGTTTCTCCGGTTACAGTGCGAATGGTATTATCAAATCCCACTAAGTTATCCCATTTACCAGGGATAAATATATCTAGGGATCTTAAGGCCATTACTGTGATTCCTCCGTTAGGGAGGTCATCGACGATTTTATAAATTGCTTTACTCATTTTCTTGTGATTGATATAGTTTTGCTGAATTATGCTTCGTTAACCTGTGGATATACGGTTTTTTTTGTCTGATTAACTAAACAGGTTAATCCGTGATAGAAGGCAACAGGGAATGGAAAACAGAGACAGGTCAGGTTTCAGGTTTCAGGTGTCAGCTTATCTACCCTGATATCCTTTTTGGTTTAATCTTTATCTAAAACCTCGTATCTGCGGTATTCGTATGCCCTGGATTTTAAATCCAGGGAAGGAATGACCTAATACCTAATACCTCCCACTCACCCAAAATGTCCCGGTTTATGCTCTCTAGACATATAACAACTAGGTATAGCTTAAAATCCATAACAGACTTTGTCTCTGTTTACAGTCCTTGTTTCTTTTTCCATGACTTAAGACATGGGTATTGAAAAAAGGACAATTTATGTCACTATTTGTAGCATAGAATTGGGGTTTTTAATTTCTGGCGCTTTTAGTTGGGGAAGTTGGGCTGTGGTTAAACTAGCTAAACCTCTTAAATCGAAACTTTTTAGCCAGTTAATGCGATCTTCTTCCGTAAAACTAGGATCTCTTGAGAGAACTTTCACTTGATAGCGATCATTCACTAAAATACCTGTACCTGTAGAACCTTGTGCTACTGCTGGGTAGCCAGCAATTTTAGTAGAACTGTTAGAATACTTAGCCGCAGCGCTAGGGTTACTAATAGTATCATTGATGGACATAACCGCTACAGTTTTACCATCTCTATTAAGCTTATATTCGGCGAATCCTTTTTTCTCCTGGGCGGGTACAACTTTATAACCGTCGGCGGATTTGGGAAAATATTTATTAAAAGCACCACCGGGTTGTGCTTCTTTAGATACTGCTGCTGGTGCGTTTCTACTACTAGTTTCTTGTTGTACTTGGTCGTAGCGAGATGGTTCTTGTCCACAAGCACTAATTAGTAATAACAAGCTTAGACAAATGGGGATAAGATATTTACGCCAAGAAAATTTATTCATTGTTTTCTCCTTTTTTTTTGTATAGTACCCTAGATTGTTTGGTTTAAAAATAACTAAAAGTTATAGATTCAAGTCTAGCTTACAGGAAACGAAGGTACATGTTATCAGAAACAATTGTTAAAATAAAGCGATCGCACTCTACTTGTTTAAGTGTTTTAAAATTTTTTATGGCTAAAGACAAATTGTCTATAATTATTTTTATTCTCATAGGCATTTTCTCAAAAACGAATGAAAAAACCCATGATTATCTTAGGACTAACAGCGATCGCCAGTTTTACTGATCAATTTTCTCATACTGTATTAGCCCAAGCACCTTCCTTTGATTGTAGTCAAGCTGATGGTGAAGTTGAAAATTTAATTTGTCAAGATACAGAATTAGCTCAATTAGACTTAAAAATGGAAGAAGTTTACACTACTGCCTATAATAAAACAGGACCTGAAATGAAATCTATCCTTCAAGCTGAACAAATAGGATGGATAAAAGGTCGTAACGAATGCTGGAAAAGTGAAGATGTAGGCACCTGTGTAGAAGATAGCTACCTGTATCGTATTTCCGAACTCCAGTCTCAATATCAATTAGTAGAAGGAACTGATCCAGTTTTCTATACCTGTAACAATACACCTGCTAACGAGATTGTCGCTACATTTTACCAGTCAGATATACCCAGTGTAATTTTAGAACGAGGTGACACAGTTATCGTGGGTTATTTACAA
Organism: Johannesbaptistia floridana; assembly: GCF_057440575.1. NCBI lineage: Bacteria > Bacillati > Cyanobacteriota > Cyanophyceae > Chroococcales > Cyanothrichaceae > Johannesbaptistia > Johannesbaptistia floridana. Next base: position 108,727 of record NZ_JALKVM010000170.1, on the reverse strand, counting down.
CCCGCAGGTAGTGGCAGTCTTTACGAAGGAAGAAACGTGAGTTTTTGGGTAAAAGGGAATCAAGCTTCAGTTACTTGGCTAGAGGAAGAGCTCAACTGTCTAAGCCCACAATAGAGTTTATTTCACTGATTTTCCTTGGTCAGATTTAATATGAGATAAAGATGCCCAGGATATTTGGATGGTTAGTTAACAAAATTATCATAAATCAACAAATATAGCTGGCGATTATGTCAGTATAGTAGATAACCTTCATAAAAAAAAGAGGAAGATAGAAGCAGTGGTTGCTACAACAAAAGTATCAACAAACAACTTAGAACCTGTACCTGAGCCTGTAACTAGAACAGGTGCTTTTGCCTTGATAGATAGTCTTAAACGTCACGGCGTTAAACACATTTTTGGCTATCCCGGTGGAGCAATTTTACCTATTTATGATGAACTGTATCGCGCTGAAGCTAGAGGGGACATCAAACATATCCTAGTAAGACATGAACAAGGCGCTTCTCATGCTGCTGATGCCTATGCCCGCGCTACTGGTCAAGTAGGGGTATGCTTTGCCACTTCCGGTCCTGGAGCCACTAACTTGGTAACAGGCATTGCTACAGCTCATTTAGACTCAATTCCTATGGTGGTGGTAACAGGGCAAGTACCCCGCCACGCCATTGGGACAGACGCTTTTCAAGAAACTGATATTTTCGGCATTACCTTACCTATTGTTAAACATTCTTATGTAGTGCGTGATGCTAAGAACATGGCTTCTGTTGTAGCAGAAGCTTTTGAAATCGCCAGCACTGGCCGTCCAGGTCCAGTTTTAATCGACATACCCAAAGATGTTGGTGCTGAAGAGTGCCAATATGTTCCGGTAGAACCTCATACTGTTAAATTACCAGGATATCGCCCCACAGTAAAAGGAAACCCTCGTCAAATTAACGCAGCTTTAGAGCTTATAGAAAGTTCTCAGCGACCTTTGTTATACGTGGGCGGAGGAACAATTACCTCTAACGCTCATCCCCAACTTAAACAACTAGCAGAACTATTTCAAATTCCAGTAACCACCACCTTGATGGGGATTGGGGCCTTTGATGAACACCATCCTCTCTCGGTGGGGATGTTGGGGATGCACGGTACAGCTTATGCTAATTTTGCTGTTACTGATTGTGATTTGTTGATCGCTGTGGGTGCTCGATTTGACGATCGCGTTACCGGAAAACTTGATGAATTTGCCTCCCTAGCTAAGGTTATTCATATCGATATTGACCCGGCTGAAGTTGGGAAAAATCGTCTGCCAGAGGTACCAATAGTAGGCGATGTGGCCTGTGTTTTAGATCAAATCCTAGAAAGAGCACAAGAGCTAAATCTCCCCTCTGATTCTCAGCTCACTCAGGCTTGGCTTCAACAAATAGACCGCTGGCGTCAAGACTACCCCCTCATCGTACCTCATCCTCCTGATACTATCTCTCCCCAAGAGGTAATTGTAGAAATAGGTAAACAAGCTCCCCAGGCTTATTATACTACAGACGTAGGTCAGCATCAAATGTGGTCGGCACAATTCCTCAAAAATGGTCCCCGTCGTTGGATTTCTAGTGCAGGATTAGGCACCATGGGCTATGGATTACCAGCAGCTATGGGCGCTCAAGTCGCTCTGCCTGATGAACAAGTAATTTGTATTAGCGGTGATGCTAGTTTTCAAATGAATCTTCAAGAATTAGCTACCCTCGCTCAATACAATATCAAAGTAAAAACCGTAATAATTAATAACGGTTGGCAAGGGATGGTACGTCAGTGGCAAGAAACTTTTTATGGTGAGCGTTATTCTTCTTCTAATATGGACACAGGAATGCCTAATTTTGAACTATTAGCTCAAGCCTTTGGGGTTAGAGGTATGGTAGTCAAAAAGCGAGAAGAACTCTCTGAGGCGATAGCCACTATGTTAGCTCATGATGGTCCTTTTTTACTCGATGCTCAAGTCACTAAAAATGAGAATTGTTACCCCATGGTAGCCCCTGGTAAGGGAAATTCCCAAATGCTCGGAATTCCTAACCCCAAAAAAGCTCCCGGAGATGATTTGCTCTCTTGTAATGTCTGTGGTGCTAGTAATCCTCATCAGCATAAGTTCTGCTGTGAGTGTGGCGCTAAAATCTAAAATTTATCTGGCTTAGGGAACTTATTACGCACAAAATCATTCACAATAGTTAGCATATTAATTGTGTGAGAATTATATGTCCGTATTTATGTCTTTCCCTAAGCTTTATATCTCCAAATTATCTTCTTATATTTTCGGTATATTTATATTCCCGTTAAGTTTCTCTCTCTCTGCTACCGCTCAAGCAATTAGTGATGAAAGTATAAAACTGTATGCTCAGGCAGTCATAGAAATAGAAGCAGAACGCCAAGAAGCTTTGGCAGCTATCCAAGAAGTGTTAGCAGGAGAGACGCCGGAAATATCATGTAACGATCCGAGTACCTACGAAAGCTTACCAGCAGGAGCTCAAGAAATAGCGATCGCCTACTGTCAAGACTCAGAGAATATTGTGGAAAATACAGGTATGAGCGTTAGAGAATTTAATCAAATCACTCAACAATTACAAGAAGATCCTGAATTGAGAAGACGGATTCAAAAAGTTATGGTACAAATGAGTAAGGATTAGTTGAGAAAAAAGTGATGTTTTCTTAACCACTTTTTAACAATGTTTTTAAGATTTGTTTTAAAATTAAGTAAAAAATTCAAGGAGAGCTAACTAAATGGATATGAAAAATCAAAAAGCTTGGTACAATCGTCCACTTCTTAGCGACAAGAGCTTATTAGATCATCTTCTTAGTAATATTGACAATCCAAAAGCTAAAGTTTCTAAAGATGATGTTTTTATATACGAACGAAATTTAGCAAAAATGCGTCCTTTAGCAGAAAAAATTTATTTACTCGATCAAGAAAAGTTCAATAACCAAGAATTCATATTGTACGCAAGAATTACTTCACTGTTAAGCCAGAATTTAGGAGATTATGCTGATTTACTCAATTCTTACGAATCTTTGAGAGTAGCTTTTTTTGTGAAAGACAATTGTAAAAAATTTGAAGAAAGTGAATTTCTATATCAAAGTAGTAAACAAAAGGATTTTTATAAGTATGTAGACGAATTACTATCTAGCTATTTAGAGAGGCAAATAGATAGAGAAACATTCAATCAAAGTATTGATGATAAGCTTTCTGAATTACTACCACAACTAAAGACTCCCCAAGGAGCAAAAGCTCTATCTGCATATCACCAAACCTTGAAAGATATTTCTATCTATGATATTGGGTTAGAGCTTTTAGCAAATTTTAAGACAGGCAATACGAAGGATTTTGTGATTCTCAAAGAAATAGAGGGATTCATTAATAATTCACTAAAACAGGATCTTACAAATATAGAGCAGTTTAATTATGTAGTTAAAGTAAATTACGAAACCTTGCAAAGACTAGGAAAAATTATCAACATTCCTGAGTATAAAAATATTCCAACTACCTACGCTCAATTGCTTCAATATTTAGCTTTAGTGAGTAAACATGAACTATCGTATCTGCAATTTCAAACATTAACTAACTGTTTAACTCAATGGGAAAAACTATTTCAAGAAAATCAAAGTATACTAGCAAAATACTCTCCTGAAAATTATCACTATCCGCTGGAATTTACTCAACCAACTCCAGGGCTTTCTCTGTATGAAAAATATAAAAGCTATATTTAAATCATACAGTAGTCATAAGAATTCTATATTCTTTAATTGCGGTGGGCGTTCCCTCGGAACGCCCACTACTGACAAGAAATAAGGTGACAAAAAATAAGGTTTTTTTGCTTCACGCCTTAAGGGACCTCAGATATTCCATCAGAACTTATGTAGTTTCATTAGCTCAGGAAAAAACTTATTTATTTGGTGGCTAAAAGGATTGGTGTACCCAATCATAAGTATAAATACTAAAAATGCTCTAAGACAATTGCTAAGGAAATTATCCCCCTCTCCTCCACCAGTAACTTTTGGCAAAGGTGGAAGATGTGAGTTATGGGGAGGTTGAAGAAAGCGGTGGCGACTATCTCAAAGCATAAGTTACGATGAAAGAGATACGATAGTAACATCAAATCTATTAAGATAGATAAAAGATAACTTGGATAATATGGCATCAAAACAAGAAGTAAAAGAATATTTAGCCTATTGGTTTCAGTTGGGGAAAAAGGTAATTGTTAGCAACTTGAATAGAGCGATCGCCCCTGAGAAAATTTGTCAAGGGGGTAACTATTCCCCTGAGTTTGAAAGCTGTTGGCAACAAATTATTACCTCTAATCCTGAGGAGATTTACCTAGAGGGAACTAATCAAACTATTCAAGAACTATTATCCTCTAAATGGGATATAGTTGACTGCGCTCGTTGTGAAATGCCTGTACCTATGGTTAGTATGGGTACAGCATCTCTCAGTTGCCCCTGCACAGATTTGGATAATTGGCCAAACCAAGAATTACCTCAACCTCGTTCTCCCATTAACAGTCAAACACAATTAAATAGATTAAATCAGCGATTGCTTAACAAAGATAGAGATCGAGACTCTCGCAATTAATCTCTCCACCCTGTGAGGTGATACCCACCACCTCAGGTTTTGGAGTTATTCTAACTGCTAAAACTTAATAGTTGAAAAACAAGATAGCAATACCAGCAATAGCAATAACACAGCCAAAAATAGCTCTCAAGCTAATTTTTTCTCCCATGATCCTAACAATTGGCAAAATAAATAAAGGACTAGTAGCCAAGAGAGTTAAAGCAATTCCTGTGGGTATTGTTTTTTAGCCAGAGAGTTATAATAATTAAGGCGATCGCAATCAAACCCTTAGAGAGATTCAAAGTTAGAGGGGCGATTTTTGCCCCTAATAAACTATAAATAGTAGAAGCACTAGCCCAGAAAAAGGCCCCAGTTAAAGCAGCAATCTCTCCTAGATAAGCGGCAATCATCTATCTATCTATCTATCTATATGTATTCAGAAACATCTTGTTGACACTCATCAGCTAAATAAGATAAAGCTCTAAATCTCAATCCCACTAACTGCTCATATAGGGGGTTAAGCTTACATAGAGGGGGAATATGAACTATTTTATGGTCAAAGAGGGTGATATCTCTCTCAAAAGGACATTGAGAAGGAACCATTTTACAGATAAATTTAGCTACTCTAGGATCGTGCATTTCTAAATTATCTAACCAGTGTTTAATTGGTTTGAGTAGATGGGGCTTAATTTTTTTATCTTTTGTTTCCGTTGAGTCGGGATGATAGAGAGTTTCTTCTAAAGATTCTAACTCTTCTACTTCTATCCCTAAAGCTGCTCTAAATTTTTCTATTTGTTCAGCTTCTGGTTTAGAATAAACTCCATCAGCTATAGAAACTAAAACAGCAGTTCTTAAAAAGTTTTCTCCTACACTATGATCTTTTCCTAATCTCTCCGCTAATTCCTCGGGAGTTATAGATTTAAATATTACTTGATTATGTTTATCTGGGTCTAATTGTTCTGTGATTTTCCCAATCAATTCTTGTTCTGCGGAAGTATAATGTCCATCAGCCCAAGCGATTGTTAATAATCCCCTTAACCAAGCAGTTATTTGATCGTCAGTATAAGTAGATTTAACTACATTAACCATTTTGATAGATAACCTCCGTTGAATTTTCAATTCTTTTCAGTCAGTTAGTTGTTATGAATATATGATTTCACAAAAATAGTCATACTGACTATTGTTCCTCAGAAAAACGTTCCCATTTGTCGGGAAGCTTATTTCCCCAAGCTTTTATACCTTCAATATATTCTTTTTCCAAGTGATGGTCGTTAATCCATTCTAGTTTAATCTCATTATCTAAAATATTATTAACTACTCCTTCGAGGCGGTCAACAAAGCGATGCCACCAGGAAATATCTGCTTTTAGTTCTCTCTTTTCGGTAATATGAATATATCTTCCTACATGTTCATAACCCATCAATCTAGCAGGAACTCTCGTCACAATATCATTGTTGTTTTGAAAACGAAAAAACCTTTTATTTAATTTGCTATCGAATGCTACTTGAAAATTTTCATCTCCACAGCGAGGCTGACCAAAAGTATAAGCCCCATTAAAAGGAATTTTGCGTTCTGCTAACCAAGCCGCAGCTAAAGTGGCCATGGCACCTCCTAAACTGTGTCCCGTCAGCCATAGGGAGCGTTTGTCATTTTTCAATCCCTTAAGCCATACAGGGAGTTCGCTTTGATTAGATTTCTCCCCTCTATCTCTAAATTGTTGAATGCGTTCCCACATGTTTTGTCCTTCCCAAATATCAAGGAGGGCATGGTAAAATCCAGAATGAACCAAACCAAGTGGTCCTGGAGTAGAAGATACTTTAATGTTATCTAACCAATCAACTAATTCGTCTGTTCCTCGAAAAGCAGCCACTACGTAATCTTCATGTTGAATGATAATACCCTGAGAACTTTTGGCGTTAAAACCTTGAACATGTTCAAATTTAGGGTCTAATTTTTTTAATTCTGATAATATAGTTTCTGTGTCTGGATTAAAATCTTTTTTATCCCCTGTGCGATCGCCCACTGTTAAATAAGCATAGTTAGAGAATATAGCCATCCAGTAAGCGTTTTCTGGCTGATAAAGGGTAGTATCAAAATCAAATGGCAGTTTGGTTAGATCATCTGTTTCCATTGGTATAATTGCTAATTGTTGCTTATAAATGTCAATATTTATACTAATATATCGACGCCAAGTATAAAACCTATTTTTTCTGGAGTTAAGTTAGTTTTGTTGATTATTTCTTCAAAGATACTATTATATCTGGTTGAAATAACTTTTTCTCCATTTCTCTTAAAGCTTGGGCGATTACTTGAGAATCAGCACCAGGAAGATAAGCATTTTCACTAATATATCTTCTCCAGATTTTACCTCCCGGCTCACCTTTCCATAACTGCAATAAATGCCGACTAATCGTATTGAGTTTAACCCCTTTACTTACCCAGTCATCAATATAGGGAAGCATTCTTTTAATTATTTCTGGTCTAGAGGGGATTTTGGTATTATACCCATAAATTTCCTGGTCTATTCTCGCCAATAAATAGGGATTGTCATAGGCCGCTCTACCAATCATGACGGCATCTACCAAATCTAAATGTTGTTTAACTGCTGTTAAGTCGGTAATTCCCCCATTAATTTCAATAGAGAGATGGGGAAAATCTTCTTTTAAATGATATATATCTTGGTAACGAAGAGGAGGGATTTGACGGTTTTCCTTGGGGCTTAACCCTTGTAACCAAGCTTTGCGGGCATGCACGGTAAAACCTTGGCAACCGGCTTGTGAAACAATGCGTACAAATCTAGTTAAATCTTCGTAGCGATCGCATTCATCTACTCCAATACGATGTTTTACTGTTACGGGAATTTTTACTGCCTTTGCCATCGCCTCTACTGCCTCTGCTACCAACTCTGGCGTTAACATTAGGCAGGCGCCAAAGTTCCCTTCTTGTACTCTAGGGCTAGGACAACCTACATTGAGATTAATTTCATCATAGCCCCAATCTTCTCCGATGCGAGCGCATTCTGCTAATATTTCTGGGTTATCTCCTCCTATTTGTAAGACTAGGGGTTTTTCTTCTGGGTGAAAATCCAGTAATTTGGGGCGATCGCCATGGATAATCGCTCCCGTGGTAATCATTTCTGTATATAGTAAGGTATGGCGCGTTATTTGGCGCATAAAATAACGAAAATGACGATCTGTACGCTCCATCATGGGAGCAACACTGACTAGATGAGAAAACATATACAACTAATTAGGCATCAATTCTCAGAATAACAAAAGTTTCTCTTAATTTACTATTCCTCATTCTCCACAAATATTTTGAGAACTTAAATAAGAACTTCAGAGGAGATCTATGTTATGATTAAAGAAATTTTTAAACCTCAAATAAGCAAGTTATTGATGATTAATTATGTCTACAAGCATTAGTAAACTTAGACCAGCAAGTAATTCAGACGTAATTATGTATACGCCTTACTACTCAAAGGATAAACAGAGAAAACTTCCTTTAGCTATCAGCCTTTATAAACAAGGTAAGCTAGAAGGAGAAAGGAAAATAGAAGGGAGTGATAGCATTGAGTTTGTAGCTAGTTGGGGTATATCTTCTTTACCATCAGAAATAACTCGTTGTCGCATGCAATTTGATCGCAAAGCAGAATTAAGCTACGAACTAGGCTTAGAAAACTCAGAGTTTATTGACTATCTCATCGAAATAATAATAACCTATGAACGTACCCATAATGTTGATTTTCCCCGTAAATTTTATAGCAGAATGCTAAACTTTGTGGATGAAACAATCTAAAATAAACAACAAATACCTACTAATAGCCTCAACTGAAGCCTATAGTGGTAAATCAGCAACAGTAATAGGAATCGGTTCACAATTACAGGAAAAAGGACTATCAATTGGCTATGCTAAGCCCATAGGGGCAGAAAAAACAGAGAAGATAGAAGAAGATGTTAAGTTCATAAGCGAAAATCTTAACTTATCTGTAGAATCTGTCTACCCGCCAGTAGTATACTTATCGCCGGAAAAAATTAAAGAAACGTTAAAACAAGAGCATCAACCAGACTATGGAAAGCTGATTGAAAGCAATTTATCACAGTCAAAGGAAAATTTAGTAATCATAGAAGGTCCAGAAAATATCTACCAGGGGAGTTTGTATGATATATCAGTACCACAAATAGCTGATTTAGTCAAAGCCTCAGTGTTGATAGTCACAGCTTATGATTCTCTATGCTTATTAGACAATTTGATAAAAATAAAACAAGACCTGGGAGAAAACTTACTAGGAGTAGTGATTAATGATATACCATCAGAAGCTTCAGCAGAGGTAAGTGATTATCTACAACCCTTTTTGCAAAAAAGAGGGATTGAGATCCTAGGGAAATTGCCAAGAAAGCAATTACTAAAAAGCATCAGTGTTAGAGAAATAAGCAAACAATTAAAAGCAAAGGTATTGTGTAGAGAAGACCGCCTAGACTTAATGGTGGAAACCCTGGCAATCGGAGCAATGAATGTTAACTCAGCTATGCAATACTTCCGAAAACGGAAAAACAAGGCAGTAGTAACAGGGAGCGATCGCACAGATGTACAATTAGCAGCTATAGAAAGCTCAACTCATTGTCTGATTCTAACAGGTCATACCCCTCCCCAAAGTCTAGTTTTAAATCGGGCAGAAGATCTAGAAATACCAATATTGTTGGTGAATTTAGATACTCTAACCACAGTAGAAATTATTGAGAATATCTTTGGCAAAGTGAGAATCAAAGAACCAATCAAAGTAAAATGTATTCAAGAACTGTTTAACCAATACTTTGATCTAGAAGCATTAATTAGTAAACTAGGAATACAATTGCCTGTAACTAACTAGAATGCCAAGAAAAATAGTAGTGATTGGCGGAGGCGCGGCGGGAATGTTTGCTGCTATCCACTGCGCCGAAATTAACCCAAAACTACAAGTGACTGTATTAGAAGCAGGCAAAGAATTACTAAGCAAGGTAAAAATATCGGGGGGAGGCCGTTGTAATGTTACTCACCATTGCTTTGAAGTGCCAGAATTAGTAGCAAATTACCCTAGAGGTAGTAAAGCCCTCCAAGGCGCCTTTAGTCGTTTTCAAGCTGAAGATACTGTAAATTGGTTTGCCGCTAGAGGGGTAAAGCTGAAAACCGAAGCAGATGGACGCATGTTTCCAACTACAGATAATTCTCAAACGATTATTGACTGTTTGATTAAATCGGCAACAGCAGTAGGAGTAAAACTGCGCACCACTGCTGTAGCAAAAAAAGTGACAAGAGATAACCAAAGTGGCTTTAGTATAGTTATGAAAAATGGAGAAACTATAAAAAGCGATCTCCTCCTCCTAGCTACCGGAAGCCATCCATCTGGTTATCGTCTGGCGGCTAATTTAGGACATGAAATTCAATCACCAATACCCTCTTTATTTACTTTTAAAATTAGCGATCGCCGTTTAGAGGATTTAGCCGGAGTAAGTGTGAAAAATGCCATACTACGCTTGGGTAATTCTAAATCTAAACATCTTACTCAAACTGGACCACTTCTGATTACTCATTGGGGTTTAAGTGGTCCTTCAGTGCTGAAATTATCGGCTTTTGGTGCTACTATACTAGCAAAGAATAACTATCAGATGCCCTTAGTTATTAACTGGTTACCTTCAGAAAATCCTGAATCTCTTCGGGAAAAACTTCTAGCCTTGAAATCGGCAACACCAAAAAAACAACTAGAATCATACTCTCCTCTTGGTTTACCTAAAAGGCTTTGGCAACGTTTCCTAGAATTAAGTGGAATCAAAAGTAAAACTATTTGGGCTCAATTGCCAAATTCTGCTTTACACTATTTGACTTTTGAATTAACTCAAGGACTTTTTCACATCCAAGGCAAAGGGATTTTCAAAGAAGAATTTGTTACCTGTGGCGGTGTTAATCTCAAACAAATTCAGTTTAAAACTATGGAGAGTAAAATCTGTCCCGGATTATATTTTGCTGGAGAAATTTTAGATATTGATGGTATTACTGGGGGCTTTAATTTTCAAAATGCTTGGACAACTGGTTGGTTAGCAGGTAAAGCCATGGCCCAATTATTCTAGTTATAATTGTGGATGACAATAATAACAATTACGTCCATTAGCTTTAGCTTGATATAGGGCAGAATCCGCTTTGTTTACTAAATCTTGAGCGTTGCTTGTATCTTCTGGAGTTTCTGTAGCTATACCAAAGCTAACTGTAACACGATTCATAGTTTGATGAGTGAGATGGGGAATATTGAGGGTGGCGATCTCCTCTTGCATCTGTTTTGTTATGTAAATAGCGCCCTCTCGATCAGTATCGGGTAAAATTGCGATAAACTCTTCTCCACCATAACGGCAAATTTTATCAGAATTACGTTTAATTACACTTTTAAAAGCTTGAGCTACTTGCTGTAAACAGTAATCACCTTGACCATGACCATAGGTATCATTGTAGAGTTTAAAGTAGTCAATGTCCATAAAAATAATCGATAGGGGTAATTGTAGCTTTTTTAAACGCTCCCATTCTTGCTGGAGATAGATAGTGAAGTAGCGACGATTAAAAGTTTTAGTAAGTTGATCTTCGATGGATAAATCATGTAGTTGGCGATTAGCTCTTTCGAGTTGATTAACAGTAAAAGTTAGTTTCTGATATAGTTCCGCCTGTTGAATAGCTATTTCCATTTGAGCTACAATCGGTATAATTAAAGATTCTTGATTAATTAAATTAACTTTTTCCTGGTTATATTGAATCAGTAAACCTCCCCAATTTAAATCATTGACTGTGATTGGCCACCGTAACTCATTAGTCACTTTACATACTTGAAGCCATTTACTATCCTCTGAAGTTAAATTTTCAGTCAGATTCACCGAAAGATATTGTTTTTGACTCGTATCTATGAAGCTATGGTGAGAATACCAGGGAATATAACTGCTCATCGCCACTATTTCCATTTGTGAATATAAACGTTGGCAAATCAGCACTCTATCTACTCCTAAAAATTTTTCAATACCTTTTACGGCTTTGGTTAAGGTATCTTTGATATCTAGGGAAGAGTGAATTGCGGCGATTATTTCTCTAATTACCACTTCTTGAGCCGCTTGACGTTGAGCTTGATAACGTAATCTAGATAGTTCTAAATGAGTTTCAATCCTCGCTATTAATTCTGGCGTATAAAAAGGTTTATTTATGTAGTCTACAGCTCCCTGTTTAAAAGCATCTAATAGATGATTAGTTTCATGGCTCGCCGTCAGGAAAATTATCGGAATCTCTGAGATTAGAGGATTTTTTTTGATATGTTTACATACTTCGATTCCGTCCATTTCTGGCATCATTAAATCTAGTAAAATTAAATCTGGTTTACACTTTTGCAGTCGCTCTAAAGCTTGTTTACCATTAGAAGCAAAAGAAAGATGATAATGAGTTTTTCGCAGGGCTTGATGTAGCAATTTAAGATTAATTGATACATCATCCACAATCAGGATCAAGCTATTGGTTGTTTGCTGATTGTCTTGAGGATAAATATTGGTTGACATTTTTACTTATACAATCATTATTTTTTTGGCATTATTTTTTTTGGCATTATTGTTTTTGGCATTATTTTTTTGGCATTATTGTTTTTGGCATTATTTTTTTGGCATTATTTTTTTGTTAATTTTCATTAACAATAAAATTCTTGAAATTCAGCAAAGTTTCAGGAAGCTGATTCCAATCAAATTCTGTTAATTGTTGATTAAGAAGATTTGTATAAGCCACTAGAGGAGGACAGTTAAACTCCTGGGTAAGTTTTTCTAAGGAATCAATAAAGGTTTCCACTTGATTAATTTCCATAGTCTCCAGTAATGGTTCCCAAATATCTATGGCTATTTGTTTGAGTTTTTGGTTAAAAATTTGTTTTTCAGAGTTAGTTAAAGGGGAAATAATTGGAGTTTGATTATTTACTTGTTGATCTATTTTAGCATTTTCAATTACCAACTTAATCTTGTTGTATAAATCAGCTTCAGTTATGGGCTTACGAATAAACTCTACAGGGATACCTGATAACTGAAAAGTTTCTAGAGAGTTCGTTGAGGCAGTAATAATGATAATTGGAATATGTTTGGTTGCTGGTGAGTTTTTTAGCCTTTTAGTTGCTTCTTCTCCATCCATATTCGGCATCAGTAAATCCATCAAGATTAAATCTGGTTGAATATTTGCAGCCATTTCTAGAGATTCTAAACCATCTTGGGCAAAATGCAAAATATGCGGGGTATCATTCAAATAACCAGCAATTAACTCTCGATTATCAGCAAGATCATCTACTATGAGAATATTAAGAGGCGATAATTCTTTTATACTTATCTTAACATCAGAGTCAACTATTTTTTCAATACTAGTATGTGAAAGAACTTCTACCTTCGGAAAAGTCAGAGTGAAAGTACTTCCTTGGTTGAGTTCGCTGGTTAATTCTAAGCTTCCTTCCATCATTTTGGTTAAACGTTGGCTAATAGCTAAACCTAAACCACTACCCCCAAATTTACGATTACTTTGACCTTTGCTTTGAGTAAAGGGTTCAAAAATATTTATTTGGTCTGCTGAGGAGATACCTATTCCTGTATCCATAATCTTAATTTTTAAACAAATTTGATTATTTTTTGAGAGGAGAATTTTCTCTCCTTCTACTTTTATTTTTACTTGACCCGATTCTGTAAATTTTATCCCATTCCCTACTAAGTTGATTAGAATTTGCCTGAGTCTTACTTCATCTAGGAAGAGACTATCGGGTAAATCTTTAGCTACTTCTAAAGTTAACTGAATTTGTTTTTTTTTGGCTTCTTCTTGGAAAATTTGGTATATTTCTTGAGTTAAACTGTAAATGTTTACTGGTTCATGTTGTAACTCTAGTTTACCTGCTTCAATTTTTGATAAGTCGAGAATATCATTGATTAATCTTAGTAATGTTTTGCCGCTAGTGGCGATCGCTTTTAGATATTCTTGGACTAATGGTTCTTCTTTTCTTGATTGCAGCAATTCTGTAAATCCCAGTATTGCATTCATTGGCGTTCTAATCTCGTGACTCATATTTGCGAGAAATTCACTCTTTACTTGATTAGCTGCTTCAGCTTTTTCTACTGCTAATTCCAAGGCTGTGACAGAAAATTTCACTACTGCTACCATCAAGGCTGTACGTAAATCATTAGCTGCCTCTACCTCTTGTTGAGACCAAGGTAGAGATTTTCCCACTACTTGTTCTTTCCAGATTTGAAAAGATTTACGGGGACATAGTTGCAGTTTTCCTGTGGCATCTACTTTTACTGTATCACTTAGTTTTCCTGCCCAATGTACCGTTTGTAATTGTTCTAGTCTAAAAAATAGTAGATGATATGATACTAAACGGGGTTTTTCTAGCACAATTGATACCACCAGTAATCCTGCCACAGGAGTTGACCAGTTCTGACTTTCTGGATACTCTTCTCTTAGACAGGAGGTTTTCCATGATGTTTCGTATCTTTGTTCTAACAACCATGGTATCATTTTGGCTATTTCAGTTTCCGTTGGTGTTTCACCGAATAATTGATAGTTTTGATCAATGATGATTGCTAAACCTTCGGCTTGAAACATTTTTAACAGTACATTACTATATTTAATTAAGATCTTCTCTACTTGAACTGCTGTTGTAGTTAAAGAATTTCTTAGTTCATTCAATAATTTAGTATTTTTTTGTTGATAGTATCTACGTTCTTGAGTTTGGTTTCTGATTAATTCTAGAGTTGCTGTTTTAGCTAATCCCGACAATGTGATGCGTTCAATGGGATTGATGTATTTAGGTTGGTAATGGTGACAAGCAATTAATCCCCACAATTCTCCTTCGACAATTAAAGAAATTGTCATAGAGCTTGCTACTCCCATATTTTGAAGATATTCTATGTGGGGAGGAGAAACTCCCCTAAAGTATGAAAGACTCAAATCTGTAGATTTTTGAGTTATGGGGTTTTTTGACGGGAATAGAGTCACTGGTTGATAGTTGATTTCTGGAATACAGCGCAGAAGATTTTCTGTGAATATCTCTCTGGATTCTTCGGGAATATCCGTGGCTGGATAGTGTAATCCTAAGTAACTAACTAATTGGGGATTTTTAGCTTCAGCAATTACCACTCCACTGTCATCGAGTAAGAAGCGGTAAATCATTACTCGATCAAAGCCTGTTGTGTGTTTTATTTGTTTAGCTACTACATTGGCCCATTCTTGTGTACTAGTAGTTGCTTCTATAAAAGCGATTCCTTGGTATATGTTTTGGATAAGTTCAGATAGATTATGATTTTCTTCTTCTGAGATTGTTTCTAATTCTAACAGGACTAAATCATCTGTTCGATGCAATCTAATCTGCCAGAGTCTGTTATTAATATTACTAGTTTGATTACAGAGAGATACTTTTAAATTGTGCCGTAAATGTTTTTTAAAGTACTCTACTTGTTTTCTACTAAATAGCTTAGTCAAATCTTCTCCAATCAGTTTCTCTGGAGAAATTCCCATTAAGTCTTCGGTGTTACTACTTACTTGAATAATTTTCAAACTTGGTATTGTTAATATGAAGAGTATTCCATAGGGTTGAATGTGTTCAATGTAGCGAATTGGATAATTTGGACAGGTTTCTGTTTCTAGTTTTTTTAATTGATCATTATTTAAGTTGATTTGTTGATGTTCATCACTATTATTCATGACTGTTTTTTATCTGAAAATATAATTATTTGTACATGTTTTGTTTAAATTTATTTACAATTACAACAATAATTACTATATTGCTTAATTCTTCTGTATAGCCTTACGCATTAAGATTAGTAAATCTTTCTGTTCTTTCCTGTTCTGAAGTTTCCTTTCATTAAATTACTATCTCATAGTATTATAATACTTGATTGATGATAGTTATTATTATTATTATTATTATTATAATACTTATAGCATTTCAAAGGACTCATGAGGTTGTACCTAACTCGGAGCCTCGAAAAGGATAACCTCTGTACCTCACCAGTATGAGAATTGCTATATATCTTTAACTGCTCCCTGTTGCCTGACTTCTGCAAGAAGTCTAATGTTTGTAGAGATTCGAGGATTTTATTTGATTGGATGTTGCCCATAAAAAGGAAGAACTTCTCTCCAATGGGATTTTTTACCCTGTTGCCACTCTAAATAGGCCAATTCTAAAATACTAGCAACTGTCTCTCCAGTCTCAAAAGATACTTTGATTGGTGATTTAGCATTCCCCACTTTTGCTAAAGTTTGCTGCCAAACTTCTTGTTGAATACTGGTTTCAGGAAGATAATTAAGCAATCCAGACTCCTGTAGTTGGTAGATAGCAGCAAATAACTGACCTCTTCTCGCCTCCATCTCTACGGGAATGAGGCTACCATGACTATAGTTGTTTCTTTGGGACCAAACTACTCCCGCTAGAGTAGAAATACCCCAAACAGGAATATTGAGTTGTTGGGCGAGAGTACGAGCTGTAACTACACCAATGCGTGTTCCGGCAAAGCTACCAGGACCTTTAGCTACGGCTAAAAAGTTAATATCAGACCAGGTTTGGGGGGGAAGAAAATCTAAAAGATGTTGATGTAGATGTGTAGAAATTTCTCGGTCTAGAGAGGTTATTTCTACTCGTAAAGGGTTAACAAAATCTCCTAGGCATAGACCTAGACTAGAACTGCTGGTGTGTATGGCAAGGCCGTATTGGTACATATTTTTTTCAATTCTAAGCCGCGATTAAATATTTCTTCAATGGGGAGCATTTGTTGATCTTCGGTCATAAATTTATGATCCGAGGTGGCGTGAATGACAGAACCATCTTCTAAATAATAAGCAAAGATTTCTTGTTCCCCGCGATTATGCCATTGGGCGATCCGTTGAGTGTAAATAAAGCCATGATCATCTACACTGTATACATGACAGTGTAGCTTTTCTTCTACTAATTTGCCGATCGCCACTGGTCCATATTCTACGGTTAATACTTGTGTCTCGTAACTTAAACAGTATTCAGCAAACTTAACCATTTGCTCAAACAGATTTTCTGCAATATCTGATTTTACCCCGTTTTTAGTGGCTCCATCGATAAAAATTTCCCGATGTTTTTCCATTTCGGCTATTTTCTTTTTCCCCATTGCCCGTCTGAGTAAATCTGCTTCTCCCAGGGAATAGCCTGCTAAATCCTGGGCTACTTTCATAATTTGCTCTTGATACACTAAGACGGCGTAGGTTTCTTTTAAGATTGGTTCTAACAAGGGATGTTGATAGGTTATTTTTTCTCTCCCATGTTTGCGATTAATAAATATGGGTATTAAACCTGCATCTAGGGGACCTGGTCTGTAGAGAGCTAGAATTGAGGAGATATCTTCTATGCCTGATGGTTTCAAATCTCTAACTATTTGACGCATTCCTGATGATTCTAATTGAAAAATCCCTTCTAAATCTCCTGCTTCTAGAAGTTTATGGGTTTTTTCCACATCGTCTGGTAATTTTTTCAATTCTCCTTTAGCCAGAATTTGTAATGCTTTTCTTTCTTCGAGGGGGAGAGAGTCTAAATCTAATTCAGCTCCTTTTTGTTGTTTGATTAGTTCTGCTGTTTTTTGAATGGTGGTGAGATTTTTTAATCCCAAAAAGTCCATCTTCAGCAATCCTAGGGATTCTAAATCCTCCATATAGTACTGAGTTATTACGGCGCCATCGTTATTCTTCTGTAGGGGAACGATTTGGTCTAGGGGTTGGGAAGAAATTACTACTCCCGCTGCATGAACCCCGAAGGTTTTGTTGGTTCCTTCGATACGAATCGCCATATCTACCCAGCGTCGTACTCTTGGATCTTGATCATATTTTTGCTTGAATTCTGGAGATGGTGTTTTTTCAGAAATCATTACTTCTAGTTTTGCTGGTTTACCCCGGGAAACTGGAATTAACTTGGCCATCTGGTCTGATTCTGCGTAGGGAATTTCTAGAACTCTCGCTACATCTTTGAGTACTGCTTTTGAGGTTAAACGGTTAAAGGTGATTATTTGGGCTACATTATCTTTGCCATATTTTCTCGTAACGTACTCTATCATCTCTTCTCGTCTTTCGATACAAAAATCTGTATCAATATCAGGCATTGATTTACGTTCTGGATTGAGAAAACGTTCAAATAATAGGCCGTGATGTACTGGGTCAATATTGGTTATTTTTAGTACATACGCTACTAATGAACCTGCTGCTGAACCTCTCCCTGGACCTACTGGAATATTATTATCTCTTGCGTATTTTATATAGTCCCAAACTACCAGAAAATAAGTTGAAAACCCCATTTTCTGCATCATTTTTAGTTCGTATTGTAATCTTTCTTTGTATACTGGATTTATTTCTTCTACACTGCGGCATTTGAGTCTATCTTTTAGTCCTGACCAGGATACTTCTTCTAAATAGCTATCGGCTGTGTGGCCCTTTGGTACAGGATACTCTGGAATTCTTGATTCTCCTGTCAGGTGATATGGTTCGATTTTCTCGGCTACTTCTAGGGTATTGTTAATCGCCTCTTTAATGATTTCTTCTGGTAAATGATCTCGAAATAACTGCTGCATTTCTGCTGCGGATTTCAAGTATTCTGTGCCGCTATAACGCAGTCTTTTTTCTTCAATGATCCTTTTTCCTGTTTGAACGCATAATAGGGCATCATGGGCTTCTACGTCGTAACAGGAGGTGAAGTGAGAGTCGTTGGTTGCTACTATTTTTATGTCTAGCTTCTTAGCTATATTCACTATGGCTAAGTTAACTATTCTGTCTTCTTTTGATCCATGATCTTGTATTTCTAAGTAGTAATCTTCTCCAAAGAGTTTTTTATACCATTTTGCTACTTCTTTGGCTTTTTTTATGTCTCCTGCTAATATGGCTTGGGGTACTTCCCCCCCTAAACAGGCACTAGTCACTATTAACCCTTCTTTATACTCCTCTAATAACTCTTTGTTAATACACGGACGAGCAAATATGCCTTTCCCTTGGATTCCTTGAAGATGAGATATGGTAGTTAACTTGACTAGGTTTTGATATCCTTTGGTGTTTTTAGCTAGGACTACTTGATGGTATTTACGATAACGTTTTTTTTCATTAATTTCTTTTTCAGTAATTTCTCCGTTGATTACATACATTTCATTGCCGATAATGGGCTTAATTCCCTTTTGACGGCAAGTTTTGAATAGTTCAATTGCTCCATACATTACGCCATGATCTGTTAAGGCGATCGCTGGCATTCCTAATTCTACGGCGCGATCTATCAACTGTGGTAGTTGTGATGCTCCGTCTAGTAGGCTATAGTCACTATGGGTATGTAAACCAACAAAAGACATTTATACTTTTTTATGCTTATGACGCTTTTTTTGTTTATCTCGTCCAATTTTAACACAGGTTTTTTATGAAAATATGTTTGTGTAGTTAATAATTTAATTATCAAGTATGTGTAGCCAGATTTTACAGTAAGCCAGAAGATTGAACAGTATTTTAAGATTTATATCTGGAAAGAGTAACGATAGTTTTCTATATATGATTTTGAGGATTTTTAAAAATGCTCCCTATTGTAATTAATGAAATATGCCTAATTTTTTTGAGCATATAATTGGTTAAATTTTTCTTAAGAAGAGAAGGAAAAGTCTATATAAAGTACTTGTACACGTGTATTAGAGGTTAAAGGTGTTATGATATTAGCCGACTCCTAGCTAAATATGCTTATATGAAAAAACAGAGATGTAGTACGATATCTCGGTACTTTTTTTCTTTTTAGTCTTGACCAAATAAAAATAATTGATATAATCAAGTTTTAAGTTATATAAATAAAAGCTACAAATCTTAAAGTTATGTCTAACACTGTAGATTCTCTCAATTCCGCTTTAACTTCTGTTAAAGACAAATTACAACTCTTTGCTCAAGAAGGAAAATTTAACCAAACTAATTTAGAGCCTGTTTTTGGATCTAACACTGACAGGGAAGCCATCAACGCTATCTCCCAAAAACTCCTAGAAGGTAATTTTGATTGGTTACCAGAAATAGAAGTAAAACCAGCAAGTGAAATAGCAAGAGTTCTAGGGGCTTATGTAGATACTATAGATATAATTTATCTTTCTGAGGGATTACTAAATGGTGGGGAGCAAGGGCAGATTGAAGCTGTGTTACTAGAAGAAATTGGTCATGCCCTCGATACCAGAGTGAATACTGTTGATACTCCTGGGGATGAAGGAGACTTCTTCTCAAGGATGGTTCTTGGTTTTCACTTAAATCAAACAGCAGGAGAAAATCCATACCCAGAAAATGATCAAGTAGAATTAGTAATTGACGGGATACCAACAACGGCAGAAGCAAGTAAATTGGTAGTAACTACCAATTTGGATGTAGTCAATAATGCAGACGGAGTCCTTAGTCTGCGAGAAGCTCTTCTCTCTTCTAGCAATGGGGCTAAAATAACTTTCGCGTCTAATCTCAAAGGCCGAACTATTAATTTGCAAAATTCAGAATTATTGATTAACAAATCTGTAAAAATAGATGGGGATATAGATGGCGATAATAATAGCGATATAACTATCGATGGAAATAACCGTTCTCGAATCTTAACAATTGATAATAATAATTTTTTCAACTACGCCAATGTGGAATTAAATGGGGTAAATTTAGTAAATGGTCGTAGCGATAGTAGTGGTGGTGCTATTTACAATCTAGAAAATCTCTCTATTACTAATAGCAGCATTAGTGGTAACCAAGCAAATACTTATGGTGGTGCTCTCGCTAGTTTTAATGGTATATTGACAATTAGTGACAGCACTATTACCAGAAACAGAGCAAATTATAGCGGTGGTGGAGTTGTTAACCGCGCTGGAAACGTAAATATTAATCGCAGTACTATTAGCGATAATTCTGCGGCTATATTTGGCGGTGGCTTCACTAACTACAATGATAATTTATTTGTGGTGCAAACCACTGTTAATATCACTGATAGCAGTATTAGTGACAACACAGCCAGAAGAAATGCTGGGGGAATAATGAATTATGGTGGTAAATTTAAAATTGACAACAGTACTATTAGTGGTAACTCCGTAGGTCAAGAAGCAGGCGGGATTGATAATTTCGATGGTCTTCTAGATGTTACGAATAGTACAATTAGTGGTAACACTGCTAGAGAAAGTGGTGGTGCAATTAGCAACGATTATTTTGCTGTAACCAATATTGAGAATAGTACGATTACCCAAAACTCTGCGAGGAATGGGGGAGGGATTATTAATGATATTCGCAGTACAACAAATCTGACTTCAAGCATTGTTTCAGGGAATCGGAACAATGATCTAGATGGTAACACACTAGCATTAGTTAGTAGAGGAAATAACCTGATTGGAACAGGTCGTGGCCTTGAAAGATTTAATCAAAGAGGAGATATTACTAATAATCAAGATCCTGGTTTAGAACCTCTAAGAAATAATGGAGGCCGTACTCAAACTCACGCTCTCAGACCAAATAGTCCAGCTATTGATGGAGGAAGTAATCCCAATAACCTGAGAACAGATCAACGAGGTGAAACCAGAGTGGTTGGATCTGGAATTGATATTGGAGCTTTTGAACATAATCTTTCTAGTAACCCCAATCCTCCTAGTAACCCCAATCCTCCTAGTAACCCCAATCCTCCTAGTAACCCCAATCCTCCTAGTGACCCCAATCCTCCTAATAATCAAGTAAGTCTAAGAGTTAATCCCAGATCTGTTTCAGAAGACGATAATAGAAATATAGAATACGTTTTCTCTCGTACAGGAGATCTCAGTCAACCACTGTTGGTAGAATTTGAGGTGGGCGGAGATGCAGTTTATAACCAAGACTATACCCAAAGGGGTGCTAATAACTTTAATAGGTCTCAAGGTAGAATCAATTTTAGCAGAAATGAATCGACAGCAATTTTGACTATAGATCCTAAAGCTGATTCAAATGTTGAATCAGATGAGGAAATACAATTAACACTATCAAATGGTCGAGGTTACGATGTTATCACAAATCAACCATTAACCGCAGTTATCGAAAATGATGATTTCCCAGTTTTTAGCATCGATAACTTAATAGTCATTGAGGGAGATAATGGTTTCACAAAAGCAGATTTTACTGTAACTCTATCAGATCCAATTCAAGAAGAAGTAAACATCCCCTATGAGACTAGAGCCTTTAATACGGCCAGAGAATCAGAAGACTTTAGACCTACCTCAGGTGTTTTAACCATACCACCTGGTCAAACCGAAGGTAAAATTTCAGTTTTCGTTAGAGGGGATACCAGAAGAGAGAATGATGAAATATTCAAGGTTAGACTAGAAGACTCAGATAATGCTTTATATGACCGTAGAAATGCTATTGTTAGAATTGTCAATGATGATGAGTTAGGAAATGGTCCCTATCCATGGTGGCTGCAAAGATACTTTGAATCATCAGGATCTGTGAATGTTTTTAGTATTGGTGGTGGATCAAATACAGGTGGTATTGAAGACTTTATGTTCATCGGAGATTCACTAGAAGTTTTAGCTTTTGAGCAAGGGCTTGGTAGTTCTTCTAACTCTGGAGGAATCACCAATATAGAATCGTTGAATACCTCATCATTAGCCGCCGATGAACTTTCGAGTGTAACTGATATTACTCCTTCTGTTATTTAGGGTTTTCTCAAACTTGGGGTTTTAAAAACTCGCTCTATAGGGGCGAGTTTTTGTTTTTGTCTTATGGCGTTAGGAAATATTAACAGCTTAATATTCTTCAATAACTGCTTCAACTTCATGGACGATTTCACCTAAGGAATCCAGCATTTTTTGACTTGCATGTTTCCATAAACCCCTTTGTTGTGCTTCTAAAAGCCTTTCGGCGATGTCTCTCAAAGCCCAGGGATTGTGCTGAATCATAAACTTCTGTACTTTTTTGTCTAACACGTAAGCTTCTGTTACTCCCGCATAAATATGATCTGGTACACAATTAGTGGTAGCATCGTAGGCAAATAAATAATCTACTGTTGCTGCCATCTCAAAGGCACCTTTGTAACTATGACGCATTACACCATTGATCCACTTAGGATTGACTACGCGAGAGCGATACACTCTGGCTATTTCTTCACTTAATTTACGCACTCGTGGCTGTTGTGGTAGAGAATTATCTCCAAAATAAACTTGAGGATTTTTTTTGGCGATCGCTCGCACTGCGGCGGTAAGTCCCCCTTGGAATTGGTAGTAGTCGTCGGAATCTAGGAGATCGTGTTCTCGATTATCTTGATTGTGCAGGACTATTTGTAACTGTTGTAAACGCTCTTGAAAAGCTTCCGGCGCTGCCTTCGCTTTTACTCCTTGGTTATAGCTGTAGGCATAGCAACTCCAGTTCAGATATGCTCTCGCTAAATCTTCTTCATTTTCCCAGTTTTGTCCTTCTATAAGTCCTTGTAAACCTGCTCCATAGGCCCCTGGTTTAGAACCAAAAATACGGTACCGCGATCGCTCTTTTGCTTCATCTTCTTTTAATCCTCTTGCTTGCCATTCCGCTGATTCTGCCTTTACTTTCGCCGCTAGGGGGTTCTTTTCTGGTTCTTCTTTTAGGCTTGACACCACAGCGATCGCTTGATACAATATACGTAGTAAATTAGGAAAACTGTCTCTAAAAAATCCTGAAACTCGTATAGTTACATCCACACGAGGACGTCCTAACCCTTCTAGTGTAAGGACTTCAAAATCAACCACCCTCCCATTACTCGCTTCCCAAATTGGCCGCACACCCAACAAAGCTAGTACCTCCGCCACATCATCTCCTCCGGTGCGCATAGTGGAAGTTCCCCAGATAGAAATAGCTAAACTTTGAGGGTATTCCCCATTTTCTTGGGTATAGCGCTCAATTACCGCCTCTGCTGCCTTTCTACCTACGTCCCAGGCGGTTTGAGTGGGAATAGCTCGAATATCAACACTATAAAAGTTGCGACCTGTGGGTAAAACTTCAGGACGTCCCCGGGTGGGCGCTCCCGAAGGACCACTGGGAACATATTCCCCGGATAAACCTTTGAGTAAAGAGTTAATTTCCTGGTCTGTCGCCTGTAGATTAGGAAGTAAATGAGTTTGAATCCAGCGCAATTCTTGACTAGTTTCTCTACCAGGGGAAGGAGAAAAAGCCTCATTAGCTAGTAACTGTTCTACCCAAATATTGGCCATGGCTTCTAAATCAGCAACCTCAGGACTAGGTACTAGGGGATCTAAATTTAACCCCCTATCTTTAGCTATAGCCGTAGTTAAACCGACTCTAGACCCACTAGGAAAACGGGAGATAGCTATAATTAAATCTCTCAATTGTCTTCCTTGAGGGGAAACCCCGAGAATATGTAAACCGTCTCTAATTTGGGCTTCTTTTAACTCACACAAATAACCATTAGCTTGATTTAAAAATTCTTCTAGAGGAATTGACTGAATACTCTCTAAACCTAAATCTTGATTTAACTGGGATTTATTGACTAATTCGGTGATTTTGGTCCCAATTAAGGGTAATCGATTTGGATCTAAACTTTGGGCTTGATGATACTCATCCATTAACAATTCTAATTGCTGCAACGAACCATATAACTCAGCCCTAGTTAAGGGAGGAGTCAAATGGTCTATAATTACAGCATGGCTGCGTCGCTTGGCTTGAGAACCTTCACCTGGGTCATTTACAATAAAAGGATAAAAATGAGGTAAAGGACCTAAACAAATCTCGGGATAACAATCTCTACTCAAAGCAATACTTTTACCTGGTAACCATTCTAAATTACCATGTTTACCTATATCTACAATTGCTTGAGCTTTCCATACCTCTTTTAACCAAAAATAGTAAGCTAAATAATCATGGGTGGGTTCTAAATCAGGGGCATGATAGTTTAAACTAGGATCTGCGTCATAACCTCTAGATGGTTGAATCCCAATAAAAATATTTCCTAATTGTAACCCGGGAATGCCTATGGCTTCTGTGGGTGGATTTCCCCAACGATTCTTTACTTGGATTTGCACAGATTCTGGTAAAGTAGAAAAATACTCTTGATATTTCTGATGACTAAGACTTTGATTAGCTCTTTCTATGCTGTTGGTTTCTGGATCGTTTGTCATTCCACTAATTAAACTTTCTATTAAAGCTGTCACCGATACAGGTATCTCCCCTACTTGATATCCCCCTTTGGCTAAACACAGTAGAATCTCTAAACAAGATGCTGGCGTGTCTAAACCAACACCATTAGCAATCCTACCGTTACGATTGGGATAATTAGCTAAAATTAAAGCTATTTTTCGTTCATTTGCTTCTGTTTGTTTTAATTTCAACCAATTAAGAGTTAAATCAGCTACAAATTCTACTCTATCTCTTTGAGGCTTATGAATAACTACTTCTGTTTCTAACTGTGGCTGCCAAGTTTCTACTGACTTGAAAGAAATTGCGCGACTAATTATACGACCATCTATTTCAGGTAGTGCTACATTGATTCCCATATCTATGGGATTTAAGCCTTGAAAACTATTTTGCCACTGGGACTCAGTACTACTGCTTAAAATTACTTGTAAAATGGGAATATTGATTTTTTCCCAGTAATTTGTGCTCATAGTTTCGCTAATCTTATTGAGAGAAAAACTGGTAGTATTTAAAATTAGCTGAATATTAGCCAAATAAGTTAATAATTGCTGTTGAACTTCTGGATCTCTTAAGGAGGCTATAAAAATAGAAATAGGGTTGATATTTCTCTCTATCAATGCTTGATATAAAGCATCAATTGCTAGTAGATTCCCCGCTAGGTAATGAGACCGATAAAATAAAATTGCAACAGAGTTATTAATTGGGGTTATATTAGTAGCAAAATTTTGGTAAACTCCAATCAAAGGAATGGTTTGAGGTGTAGGCGGTTGATAATTGGTTTTAAAAGTAATATCGCTTATGTATTTTAAACCGTTGGCTAAATTTTCTCTGCCTCCCTCGATGAAATAACGCCACAATTGATTGACTTGGGCTAAAGAAACGGTAGAATGACTCATTAATTCGGGATCTGGTTGATTGTCTCCCGGTAACACTATTAATTTAGCTTCGTTTGTCTCTACAATTTCTTTGACTACTTCTAAACCATAAGACCAATATGATCTTCCTCCGAGTAAACGGAGGATAATTACTTTGGCTTTACTTAATACAGTATCTGCATAAGTATCTATACTTAATTGTTGCTGTAATTGTAGGAGATTAACCGCGCGAATTGAGGGGAAGTTTGTAGGTAATAAATTTAAACAGGCGGCTAAAGTTTGAATATCAGTATCAGCGGCAGTGAGGAGAATAATTGAAGCGGGATTTTGTTCGATAAATATAACTCCATCACTGTCAAAACTATCATCTCTGTATATACTAGTAATTTTGTGCATAGATAAAACTTAATAATTCTTAACAAACTATCTTTAAAAAAGATTAGAATAATAGAGAAAGGAGAAAATATGAGGGATGCTTTAGTTATTAACGGGACTAACTAGACAAGTTTTCACAACAGCATCTAAAATGTTTAATTCTCCTAATTTTATCTTAAATCGGATATTGCCTAAAGCCAAGTTTGAAGAACTTTGTGGCTTGTGGAATCAAATGTTAAAAATCTCTCAAGCAGAGGGAGAAGAGGCTATTTTAATTACTGAGGAAGATTTATTTAGCCCAAAAAAAGAAAATCAACAGCAGGCTAACGAATATCTCTCTCTTTTACTATGTCAGGAATTTAGCGCTTGTTTACTGGGTTATGAGGAGAAGGTTAACTCTTGTAATTATCAGGTAACTATGACTCTAGAACCTTTGGCGATCGCCGATACTGTGAAAAAACTGGAACCTCAACTAGAGAATAATCCTCTATTACTTCAACGTATTCGGGAAATTAATTATACACAAACAGCTAGTGATCACAATCTGTTTAATCAATTTATAATTGAGTTACTGGAAATTCTGACCCCGGAATGCGGTCACTTCGCTTGCACCCGAGAGTTAAAATCCGGGGAACGGATGACTCCCCATACAGAGGAAATTTACCCAGCTAAAAGCCATTATTCCCGTTTTTGCCAATCTTCTGTGGATCAAGCTTTGTATCATCAACAGGAACAAACGAGAATTTTAAACCAAGTTACCATGCAAATTAGCCAAAATCTAGATTGGTTAATTATTCTTCAAAAAACCGTGGAACAGGTACAAGATTTATTACAGTTAGATCGCCTCGTGATTTATCAGCTAGATGTGGAGATAGAAGATCCCGAAACGGGAGTCAAACAACTAGTTGATACAGTTACCTATGAGGCTAAAGCTTCTGAAGAAATTAGTTCGATTTTACACTTCCATGATGAATCTTGTTTTGCTGATTCTCCTCAGCAACGAAGTAAATACCGCAAAGGCTTTAGCTTGGCAATTAATGACACTCAAACTAATACGGATTTATCTCCCTGTTTAAAGGTTTTGATGGAACGCTTACAAGTTAAGGCGAAAATTGTTACTCCTATTTTGGTAGAAGGCAAGATTTGGGGTTTCTTGATTGCCCATCAATGTCATACACCTCGGAATTGGACGGAAAATGAAATTCAATTTCTTCGTTATCTAGCTGAACATTTGGCGATCGCCGTTTACCAAAATCAAAGTTATCAACAATTACAAAATCAAAAACAACAATTAGAATTACTTGTCAATCAACGGGCACAAGAATTAAGAGATGCTTTACTCGCCGCGCGGGTTGCTAATCAATCTAAGTCTGAATTCCTCGATAGTATGAGTCATGAATTCCGTACTCCTCTTACTTGTATAATTGGATTGTCTGGAACAATGTTGCATTGGAGTGGAGAAAAATCTCCTTTTTCTGTGGATAAGCAACGCCAATATTTAGAAAGCATTCAAAACAATGGGCGAAAACTATTGGATTTAGTGAATGATTTGCTTTATTTTTCCCAAGTTAACGCAGGGAAATCCGCTTTAAAAATCACAGAAGTTTCTCTAAGGCATTTGTGTCGTTTGGTGATGAATCATTTTAGCTCTCAAGCCAAACAACAGAAAATTGCTTTAGAATTAGATTTAGAGGTTAAATCAAACGGCGATCGCCTCTGGACGGATCCCGAAAGAGTGGAACAAATTCTCTTACACTTACTTGATAATGGGCTTAAATTCACTCAATCCCCAGGAAAAGTAACTTTGAGAGTTCGCTATGCTGACAATCAAGCAATTTTTCAGGTAGAAGATACTGGAATTGGTATTTCTGAACAGGAACTCCCTCAGTTGTTTGAGAATTTTCGACAGTTAGAGAGAACCCGCATACGTCACTATAGTGGTACCGGATTAGGTTTAGCTTTGACAAAACAGTTAGTAGAATTACTTAATGGTGTAATTGAGGTGGAATCTAGTCCTGGAAATGGTTCTATCTTTACTGTGCGCTTACCCAATCAGTTTGATTTAGTCTCTAATTTACCATCATTACCCCCTACAGGAGGTTTAAACATCACTCAACCACATACAATTGTTCTTGTAGAGCAAGATGAAGAGGTTGCTACTTTAGTTTGTGAATTACTTACCGTTGCTGATTATCAAATTATTTGGTTAGTTGATGGGGCAACAGCGGTAGAACAAATGGAAGTTTTAGAACCTAGTATTGTTATTCTAAGTCAAGATTTGCCAGATGTTTATGAAATTAGTCAAGTTTTAAAAAATATTAACAGAATTGATAAAATCAAAGTTTTAGTCCTCAGTAGTCGGATGAGTGCCAAAGATTGGGAATATTTGTCACTGAATATCATTGATGACTATATAGCTAAACCGATAGAACCAAGTTTATTATTAGAAAAAATTAATTCCTTGGCGTGATGAAAAATAAGTTAAGATCATCTTTCAAATCTCAGGTAATTGTATCCTGTCAAGCGCCTATTGATTCTCCTCTACATCAACCGGAGATAATTGCGGCAATCGCCCAAACTTGTGTAAAAAGAGGCGCTGTTGCTGTAAGAATAGATACTCCTGCCCATATTCACGCGGTCAAGGCAAAAATCCCCCATATTCCGGTGATTGGTTTGTGGAAGCGAGAATACCCAGATTCTTCTGTTTATATTACCCCCACTAGGCAAGAAGTAACTGGTCTTCTGGCTACAGAAGCTGAGATTATTGCTATTGATGCCACCACCAGAAAACGCCCTGGTAATCATAGTTTGTCTGAATTGATAGAACAAATACATCAAGGGGGAAGACTAGTTATGGCAGACATAGATAGTATCGAAAGTGCTATGAATGCAGCAGATTTGGGCGCTGATATAATTAGTACTACTATGTATGGGTATACAGAAGCGACTAAAAATTTCTCTCCTCCGGCTTTTGCACTTCTGCCACAATTGACTACTAGGCTTTCTCTGCCAGTTATTTGTGAGGGGGGAATCGCTACCCCGGAAATGGCAGGAGAGGCGATATCTCTGGGTGCCTACTCTGTAGTTGTTGGTACTGCTATTACTGGGATTGATCATCATGCTGCTCGTTTTTGCTCTTTTTTTGCATAAGTAATAGTAAATTATTTTTCAAATATCTAACATTGCTTTTGTGGGCAGTGTCATTCTCTGTAGCACCTATACCAGCTTTTACTCATCGTCAGTATGGTGAACCTATTGAAATTGATCGCCAACAGTTTCCCTACTTACAAGCCATTGGGGCTTATACTACGCTGTTTAATTTAGGCGGTAATCCTGTAGTGGTAATTCCTTGGAGTAAATCTCAAGATAATTTACCAATTGGAGTGCAGTTAGTGGGAAAAAGAGGAAGCGATTATCAACTTTTGGCGATCGCCGCACAATTAGTTCAAGCTATGGATAAAATAAAAGATGATCACGATTTTCTGAAGATAAATGGTTAATCTGCCCCTGACTTTGGATATAAGTACGGTAAACATAACAGATGAACAATTTTATCATCTGGCGATCGCTAATCAAGAGCTACGGATGGAACGCACCGCTACAGGAAGTTTAATTATTATGGCACCAGTTGGGGGATATAGTGGCAACCAAGAATTGGAATTTGGTGCAGATTTAACCCTTTGGAATCGTCAAACTAAGCTAGGAAAGGTATTTAGTTCTTCAACTATTTTTAGGCTACCAGGAGGCGGCGATCGCTCTCCTGATGCGGCTTGGGTGGAGTTATCTCGCTGGGAAAATTTAACCCTTCAAGAAAAACGTCGGTTTCCTCCCATTGCACCTGATTTTGTTTTAGAATTACGTTCTTACACTGATTCTCTAACCACTCTGCAAGCCAAAATGCAGGAGTATATAAGTAGTGGTGTACGCCTAGGATGGTTATTTAATCCTCAAGCTCAACAGGTTGAGATCTACAGATTAAAACAAGATAAAGAAATTAGACTCTTACCTACTCAATTATCAGGGGAAGAAGTCTTACCTGGATTTATCTTATCTGTAGAGAGATTCTCAGAAATTTGATGCCTAGTGCCAAGTTAATATAGACTTTTCTACAAACTCACAATAGGATTGAGCAAAAACACTCCTATCAAACCTTTCTGCCTGTTGACGACAATTATCTGGAGATATTTGATCTTGCTGCTGCAAAAACAGATTAACCCCCTCAATCACACCTTGAGTGGTTTGGGGAGAAAAAAGTACTCCTGTGGCTTGATTTGGATTCTCCCTCACATCTATAACTGTTTCTAAAGCTCCACCACCAGCATAAGCTATTACTGGAGTACCACAAGCTTGGGCTTCCACTATAGCAATACCAAAATCCTCTATAGCTGCATAGACAAAGGCTTTTGCTGACTTGAGATATTTACTTACTACCTGATTAGATTGACTCCCCAATACTTCCACATTAGCTTTAGCTAACTTACGAATCTGGGGAAGTTCTGAACCAGATCCAATTACTACTAGAGGCTTCTCTAATTGATTAAATGCTTCTACTATTAAACTAACTTTTTTATAGCTAACTAAGCGAGATACCACGACAAAAAAGTCTTCTTTTTCCGAAGTTAATTCAAATCGAGTTAAATCTACTGGAGGATAAATCACCGTCGCCGGACGACGATAGCACCTCCAAATACGACGAGCGGTATGTTGAGAATTAGCGATAAAATAATCCACTCGCTGGGCTGAAATTACATCCCACAGGCGCAATCGGTGCAGTATATAACGAGTGAAAATACCCATAACCCCTTTTCCTAAAGGACTACTATTTAAATAGTCAAAGGTTAAGTCCCAAGCATAGCGCATTGGTGTATGACAATAACATATATGCAGTTGCTCGGGAGTGGTGAGAATCCCCTTAGCTACGGCGTGGGAAGAGGAGAGAATTACTTGATATGAAGATAAATCAAGTTGTTCAATAGCTATGGGTAATAGGGGTAAGTATTTTTGCACCCCATTTCTAGCTAGGGGCAATTGTTGTAAAAATGTTGTGCCAATTTGACGCTGATACAAATAACTTTGGGGGTTAACTGATTCAAAATCAATTAAAGCGTAGAGATCAGCGTCTATATTACTTAATATTTCTTGTACTACTAGCTCGGAACCTCCTTTAGCTTCAGGGGTTAACCATTCGTGTACTAAGGCATACTTTAGGTTATCGGTCAATTTTCTCAAAATTCTGATTCTGCTTGGGCATAATTACTATCTTGATTTAATTGATTATCTCTTTTTGAGCCTAGTAAGTCTAGTCTAGTTACTCTAATCACTGGCTTAGATCTGAGTGTGCCTGTATTGCGATCGCTCCAAGTCTCTATTTTCAACGACCCCTGTATCCCAATTAAACTACCTTTACGAACATAATTAGCTGCTACTTCCGCTGTTTTATCCCAAATCTCTAAATTAAACCAGTCTGGTTCATCGCTTTTACTCGTAGGTCTATTTACTGCCATTGTTAAATTACAAACTACTTTCCCCGATTCAAAGTAGCGAATTTCTGGATCTCTGCCTGCACGTCCTACTAAATTTACCATGTTGATACTCATTAAACTTTCCTCCACATTAGTACAAAAATACTGTTATCTTATTTATTTTAACTAATTTTTGCACCTCGATTCATCGAATGTGTACAAGTTTTTGGTAAAATAATGAAAATTTAACCACAATAAACTTGTCTACTATGTACTTATTCGCAGAAACCGCCGCTACTGGTGGTGTTCCAGTTTATTTTATCGCCGTTTATGTAATAGGATTTATTGCAGCAGTAACTGTTGGTTCTATTGCTTGGTATAACTCTAAACGGCCTCCTGGATGGGAAGACAAAGAACGTCCTGATATAGTTCCTGAGATAGATCAAGATAAAGAATAACTATAAGAATAAACTAACATTCCAAAAGGTCCTTTCTTGCCAGAGAATAAAGATACCACTCAAAGCAACAAAAGCAAGGACAACTTGTTTAAATTGTTGCTGAGTCATTCTTTCTAAAATTATCTTCCCTAGCCAATTTCCTGGAAAAGCAGCTAAACCCATAAGTAAACCATAACTAATATGAGAACCACTCAAAGCACCTAGGGCACCATAAGTTATTATTTTAATTAGATGCACTACAATCATGTGGGTTGATTTAGTAGCAACCATAGTTTCTTTATCAAGTCCATAGTTGAGATAAAATGTATTTAACAGGGGACCAACACTACCTAAAAGCCCTGATAAAAAGGCATAAATAAAACCTCCTGGCAAAAAATACCAAGCTTTTACCTTAAATAAGTGCTCAGTTTTACCCCAACTACTGGTAAGACTCGAAACAATCAAAAAAAATCCTAGTAAAATCATCATTCCTTGTGCTTCGGTTTGAGTAAAAATAAAAGCACCAAGGCTACCACCAATCACAGCGCCTGGTAAATACCAAATTAATAATTCCCAGTTGACTTTTTGCCAGTAAAGAAATACCCTTTGACTATTACCACAGAGCATACTGATGGTAATAATGGGAGGAATAGCGGTAGCCTCAACAAAAAAGCTTAGTACTGGAATCAAAATCAGAGGACTCCCTCCTCCTGTTAAACTACTGAGAAACCAACCTAAGATACTTGTTAATGTTAAAGTTACAACCATGAATATTTATTAAACTAATTTTGTTAAACCAAAGATATCTATAGTATATTTTAAAATATTAAATTTTTGTTAAGAAATTAAAAATAACAGTGACTCAATCAAAAGAATCAATGTCTCAAAATCTGCGGCGAACTCCCCTATACAACCTCTCCGAGGCTCAAAAAGCCCGTTTTACTCCATTCTCTGGCTGGGAAATGCCTGTACAATATCAAGGGTTAAAACAAGAACACTTGGCAGTACGTACAGCAGTTGGTATGTTTGATATATCTCACATGGGTAAGTTCTTACTCTCAGGAGAAAATCTCCGGCAAGAGTTAAACTATCTTATTCCTTCAGATATTAGTGAGTTAAAACCAGGAGAAGCTCAGTATAGTCTATTGTTAAATCAACAAGCAGGTATTCTTGATGACATCATTTTTTACTACCAAGGCCAAAATAACCAAGGTTTAGAAACAGGTGTGATTATTGTCAATGCAGCGACAACCTCTAAAGATAAAGCCTGGTTATTGAAAAATTTAGATAGTAATCAAGTAAAATTAGAAGATGTCACGGAGGGACAAGTATTAATCGCTCTCCAAGGACCACTAGCTGTAGATAAATTAGAAAGTATAGTGGGAGAAAATTTAGCAGCAATCCCCTTGTTTGGACATATAACTACTAAACTAGGTGATGATGAGGTATTTATCGCCCGTACTGGTTATACAGGGGAAGATGGCTTTGAGATTATGCTACCATCAACAGCAGGACAAGAATTGTGGCTCACGCTTCTCAAGCTTGAGGTTACCCCCTGTGGTTTAGGATCTCGGGATACTCTACGCTTAGAAGCGGCTATGGCCTTATACGGCCAAGATATCGATGAAACAACTACTCCCCTAGAAGCAGGTTTAAAGTGGTTGATAGATTTAGAGCAAAAAACTGATTTTATCGGTAAAGAAAGCCTGGTTAAACAAATGAATGAAGGGGTTAAACGCCGTTTAGTGGGTTTAACGATGGAAGGAAGACAAATTGCCCGCCATGACTATCCTATTGTTTCTGAAGGGAAAATAGTTAGTAAAGTGACTAGTGGGACACTCTCTCCTACCCTGAATCAGGCGATCGCCCTGGCTTATTTACCGACTTCTTTTAGTAAAGTTGGTCAGGAAGTAGAAGTAGAAATTCGTGGTAAATTATATCCAGCTAAAGTAGTTAAAAAGCCTTTTTATCGTTCCAAGACGCGAGCAAAAGTTAAAAAGCTTAATTAAATAAATTTAAATATATGATATTTTTTAGTATATTTAATTAGGTAAATCCATCATTTTCAAGGTTTTTTAATTAGGCTTTTAAGTTTTTACACTTAGAAGCTTATTTTTATCTAAATTAATAGTTAATAAGCTAGTAAGTTATTTTGAAAAAAATAGCTTCACAAATAATTTAATGAAACTACTTAAAGTAAATATTAAAAAAAATATAAAAAACACAGAACAGGATAAAAAAAACCTAACTATGCAGTAAATTATTGTTAATGAAAGTTAAATTTGTATTTTGTGAGTATTTAAAAATATGACTAATCTCAACAATTCATCGGTGCTGATTGGGGTAAATCAACTACCTGAACCAAATCTTCCTCCTATAGCGGGAAATGATAGCTACCTTATTAGTGTAAATAACACTCTGATAATTTTTCCTATTGGTGTGTTAGAGAATGATATAGATTTAGATGGGGATCCTCTTACAGCAAATTTAGTATTAGATGTTACTAATGGTACCCTCAATTTAGAAAGTGATGGTTCTTTTACCTACACTCCAGATCCTGATTTCATTGGATTTGATTCCTTTTTGTATGTTGCTAATGATGGCACAGTTAATTCTAATGTAGCTAGAGTAACTATTCTGGTAGTAGAGGACAATGTTCCCCCGATCGCGAGAAATGATAGCTATCTTACTGGTATAGATGAAACTCTGATAATTCCGGCAATTGGGGTGTTAGAGAATGATATAGATTTCGATGAGGATCCGCTTACAGCAAATTTAGTCTCAGATGTGAGTAATGGTACCCTCAGTTTACAAAGGGATGGTTCTTTTACCTATATCCCAGATACTGGTTTCAATGGGATTGATACCTTTACCTATCGCGCCAGTGATGGCACAAATGATTCTAATTTAGCCACAGTAAGCATCGTGGTAGCGGACGAAAATGTTGCCCCAATCGCCCAAAATGATATCTACCTCACTAATGTAAATGAAACTCTGACAGTTCCTGCAATTGGGGTATTAGAGAATGATACTGATGCCGATGGAGATCCTCTGACAGCAAATTTAGTATCAGATCCGAGTAATGGTACCCTCAGTTTACAAAGCGACGGTTCTTTTACCTATATCCCAGATAATGATTTCAATGGAATTGATAGCTTTACCTATCGCGCCAATGATGGCACAAGTAATTCTAACGTAGCTACAGTATTTGTCGTAGTAGCACAAGAAAATACTCCGCCCATAGCCAGAGATGATAGCTACACTACTAATCAAAATGAAACTCTGATAATTCCCGCAATTGGGGTGTTAGAGAATGATACTGATGCCGATGGAGATACTCTCTCAGCAAGTTTATTATCAGATGTGAGTAATGGTACCCTCAGTTTACAAAGGGATGGTTCTTTTACCTACATCCCAGATACTGACTTTACTGGAACTGATACCTTCACCTATGTTGCTAGTGATGGCAATGGTGGCCAAGACAGTGCTAGTGTTGTGATTACAGTGACTCCTACAGATATTAACATCATTGAAGGTACATCAGGGAGAGATACTCTTGTAGGTACAGATGGGGACGATTTAATTACAGGGAAGCAAGCAAGAGACTTAATTACTACAGGCGCAGGGCAGGATATTCTCGACTATAATAGCATTGTAGATGCAGGTGATATTGTTACTGACTTTGAAGTAGGTCAAGATCTACTTGATTTTTCAGATTTGTTGGATAGCTTTGGATATACTGGTTTAGATCCAATTGCAGACGGATTTATTAGCATTGAGCCTACTGCTAATGGTTCTCTTCTCAGCGTAGATAGAGATGGTTTTGGAGAATTAAGCGTTCCCCGACAATTTATCTTCTTTCAAAATGTGGGTGCAGAGGAATTGAGTAACCTTGACAATTTTGTGCTATAAGGTTAACAGATTTTGTCAAAATATAGCCAATTAAAATATTTCTCATATTTCTTTTTGTAGCTATAATTTTTTGCCCACAGGAAAAATTATTAACGCCACTAAATAACCAATTGAGAAATATTTTTCTAAGGACAAGAACACATAGTATTAGGATAATTAATCACGATGAAAATCAACAACCTTGTTTCACTCTTACTTGGATTTTCTACCATGGGAATAATATTAACCAATGGTGAAAAAATAGAAGCCGCAACTATTACTTATGATATGACAGTAGATAATTTTGATGGTAGCTTATCAGGAAGCACATTTACTGGTAGTTTTAGTTTTGATGATTCAAGTCTTACTGGTACAGGTTCAGAATTTGTGAGTGTTTTTGATTTAAGCTACGATTTTCTCGGAGTAACTTATACAGAAGCTGATGATACTTCTTTTACTGGTGCTCAAGCTGAATTTGATAATGGGAATTTTTTAGGACTAAGTTATTCCACTGATGTGGAATTTTCTTTTGTTCCTGGTTTTTTCTCTTTAGATGATAGTTTTTTTGCTTATGATTTCGGAGGAGGCGATAATGGGTCAGCAGATGTTACCTATGATATTAATGGTTCTACCCCTGTTCCAGAGCCTGCTAGTATTTTAGGACTCTTTCTGGGAACATTGCTTCCTGTAAGTGTAAGTTCTCTGTTAAAGAATAAAGCTTCATCCAATTAATTAGTATACTTGGTTAAATAAGAATTACTTGTAAGCTGCAAAATATCAACAAGACTTCTTGATAAACTCGAAGTTTTCAGATATTAACAATTTCAAGTATTTAGATTCTCCTACAATTACAAGGTTTTTGCAGTTATTTAGCTCAAAAACCTTGTTTTTATTACTTATCGGGTGATGTGGATTTTTATTAAAATTAAAAATTGAAAAGGTATTTTAAATGATATTTTATAAGTATTCAGCCTTTGAAAATTGATTAAATTATCGGGAGATTTTTTTATGCAAACAATTGAACTACTCAAAAACCGAGACTATACTATCATAATTGATAGAAGTGGTAGTATGTCCATTAACGATACACCAAGGGGAAAAACTCGTTGGGAAGAGGTGCAAGAATCAACACTGGCTTTAGCCAAAAAATGCGATGAATTCGACCCAGATGGAATCACTGTGTACTTTTTCTCAACTAGGTTTAAGCGTTATGATAATGTGACTTATCATAAAGTCACTCAAATCTTTGCAGAAAATGATCCTATGGGCAGTAGTAATTTAGCAGGTGCTTTACAAGATGCTTTGGAGAATTATTTTCAACGCAAATCGAAGGGTGAAACTAAGCTTAATGGAGAAACTTTTTTAGTAATTACAGATGGTGAACCAAATAGTCATAAAGAAGTAATTAATATCATAATTAATGCGACT
Organism: Johannesbaptistia floridana; assembly: GCF_057440575.1. Lineage (NCBI taxonomy): Bacteria > Bacillati > Cyanobacteriota > Cyanophyceae > Chroococcales > Cyanothrichaceae > Johannesbaptistia > Johannesbaptistia floridana. Next base: position 71,547 of record NZ_JALKVM010000170.1, on the reverse strand, counting down.
AATAAAATTGATTGCAAAGAAGAAATAAGTATTTCTTTTATTCAAATTGGCAAAGATAAAAAAGCTTCTCAATATTTAAAAACTTTGGATGAGGAGTTGCAGATTATTGGAGCTAAGTTTGATATAGTTGACACCCTGAATATAGAGCGCATCAAAAAACTTAGTTTTACTGAAGTGTTAATTAACTGTATAATTAATTAAAATAGAAATAATAAATAAACTTGATTATTGCTATAGCAATTCCAAAGCAAGTGAGGTGCATTTTCAGATCCGGTGTTACCTATTCCCTATTCCCTAAATCCGTTAACCTCTATACCTCAGTAGACTGAAAAACGCTATATACTAATAAACCAAAATAAAAATCTATGATTAATATTTAATAATTAAATATTAAAATTTATTACTAAACAAATAAAACTGCTAAGATGTAGGAAAAAATTAAAAATAACCTAAAAAAGAAAGATGAAAACAATACTAACTACCTTGTTTTTATTACTAAGCAGCAGTGTGATTTTTCCTAGTCAAGCTGAAACTATTTTAACTGGAACAGTAGAAAAAGTATGGGAAGATGGATTCAAATTAAGAACCGAGGATCGCACAGTCAAGGTAGATTCTTGGGATATTTACGGAGACAACACCACTAAAAATGTGGTTGTGGGACAAGAATTAACAGTAACAGGAGAATTTGGTGGTAGAGACTTTGATGCTTTTTCTATAGAAGAAGCTAATCTTTCTCCTCAAGAATAATCGTTTAATATGGTAATCAAAACAAGCCTTCTCCCAATTGGGAGAAGGCTTACTATTGCTTATTACTAGAGTTTAAACTAAACATCTATTTTCGCTTATGGCGATCGCGGAAGACTCAGATCTTGCACCAATGAATAGATAATTATGATTTTGTGAATAAACATATAGCTCAATAGTCAAACTATCTTTAACTGAGATCTACTTCCACCACCTCAGTATATTCAAACTCATTAACACTTCTTTTAACTAAAGGTATATTCTGATGATTAATGTTAATTGAGTCTTCCTCAGAATCTGGTTTTGGAGAATGGTAAGTTAAAACATATTGTTTACCAATGCGATCTCCCATTTCTGTTTCTACTTCTCCACGCCACTGAGTCTTAGTTACTAAAACTATCAATTGATTAGCTAACTGAGGAATTAATTTAGCTACCTGTCTGCGATAAATCTCGTCTAAACTCCCAAAAGGCGAATCCATGACAATCGGAAAAGTGCTACTATTAGGTCCCATCAGTGTATTTTGCTTATGCCATTCTCTAACACGATCAATAATGCCGCCAATAAAAGATAAACTGAGAATCTGATTTTCCCCAGTAGATGCAGCCACAGACTTAGCTACTCCTGAAGTGTTCTCTACTAATTGCAATTCGTAATTTTCATTGATGCGGGGAATATAGGGGGTAAAGGAAATTTCACTAAAAATTTCTTGAATTCTTTGTTCTAGAGAAATACGAAATTGTTTCTCCATCAGGATTTTAACCGCTTCTACTCTCTCAATTACTTCTTTGGTTGCTTCAATTCTTCGTTTAGCTAAGGCTTGTTTTTCTTCTTTGACTTGATGTTTTTGTAATTCTTTTTCATTGGTAGCAATTTCTTGTCTGGCGATCGCCAATTTTTCTTGAGTTGCCCCTAATTCTATATTTTCTTCTCTAATTTTACTCTCTACCGCGTCTAAATTCTGTTGTAATTTTTTTATATCTTCTTTTGGATAGCGTCTTAGTTTTTCTTTGACATCGTCTAGTTGAGTTTCAACTTTCGATAATTCTTGTCTTGCTTGATTTAATTGTCCTTGATATTGGTCTAAATTGTGCCAAAACTCTCCTAAGGTAGATTTTTCTATATTTTGAATTTGAGTTTCCAGACGAATAGCTGTCTCTTCTATTTCAGCTATTCCCGCTTTATTCATCCAAGCTTTTACTTTTTGATATGCTTCACTTTCTTGGTGTAATTCTTGTCCACAAATACATTCTTGACGATTTAACAAGTCTTCTACGAAGTTTTGTTTAATTCCACTAGGTAGTTCCCCTTTTTTCCTTAAATCATCTAAAATCACATAAAACTTATGAAAAGCCTCTGATAAAAAAATTGTAAATCCTTGACTAGAAATAATCTTTTTTATTTTTTGATTAATCTCTTTTAAATTTTCTCGGAGCTTTTTTTCATTTGCTTCTAATTCCATTTTCTTTCCTTGAATTTCTTCTATGCCATTAACCTTAAGAAATTCCTCATTAAGATTTCTCTTAAGCCGTTCATTTTCTGCTAAACTATCAGTTATTTCTCGAATATATTGCTCATATCCTTGACATGTTTCTTCTAGTTTACTTTGCTTTTTTGCTAAATTTTTTATTTTAATATCACCAATTTCTGCTAATTCTTCCTGTAACTTTTTTTTCGCTTGTTTCAGATGACTAATTGCTCTAACTAGTACTTTTATCCCTATTAATTCTTTAGTATCTTCCGCTAAATTACTTTTTTGTTCACTACGAGAGAGATGATCAATATGTTCTCCATCAAAAAAGAAATATTTATGTAAGCTAGATGGTAAAATATTTTCTATAACTTCTTCTGGAGATTCATGGGGCTTCTCCCAACGGCCATCATCTCCTGCAAAATCCATATACAATTCTGGAGTGCTATATTGTAGATTATTATTTTGATTTCGATAAGCAAAACATCTGCGTCTGACACGGTAACGTATAGCCTCATGTTCAAATTCAATTTCTACAGAACATTCTATCGAGCGATCTCCCATATTAGCTTCTGCTAGGGCTTTTTTATTTACTAACTGGTCACTTGCTGCAAAAGCTGAGGTAAATTTGTTATAAAGCACCCAAGTAAAAGCATTGAGAATTGTAGTTTTTCCTGCCCCATTGTTGCCGTGTATGATTGTTGTGTTGCGCTCTCCTGATGCTAAAGTTATTATCGGCGTTTTTCCGTAAAACTGACGAAAATTATATAATTGCAGCGAAATAATTCTCATTTCATCTTCCGTTTTTTAAAAATATGTCTAAAATAGAAACTAGTTAATATAACTTTTAATTATTTTAAGAATATCATCATTGATATGTTTAGGGGTTTTTTGATATAGTTTACTTTTCTCAAGCTTTAACACCTCTTCAATGATTGTTTTAATTTCAGGAGTAGCGCTCGTGATTGGTTCATGAACTTTATCTAAGTTAGAATGGGGTAACATAAGCAACATAAGTGGTTAGTTAAGTAATTAAACAAGAGAGTAAGTAATTATTCCCCTTGTCAAAAGCAAATATATTGTGTTAGAGAAAACAATAAGTATGATAAAAAACAACTGACTTGAGAAAAATAAGTAAATCATACCTAGACTTTCATTATACCAATCAATCAATCATTGTTTAGTAAAAAAACATATTATGTCAACTCTGGTAATCGTAGAATCACCAACAAAAGCAAAAACAATCCGTAATTACTTACCCCAAGGATACCTAGTAGAAGCATCAATGGGGCATATTCGTGACTTACCCTCGAAAGCAGAGGAAATCCCGGCAGAATATAAAGACCAAGAATGGGCATCCTTGGGAGTAAACGTGCGGGAAAACTTTGAACCTATATATATAATTCCTAAAACAAAAAAGAAAGTCGCCAAACAGCTAAAAGATGCACTCAAAGAAGCAGACGAAATTATCCTAGCCACAGACGAAGATAGAGAAGGAGAGAGTATTAGCTGGCATTTGTTACAGCTATTAAAACCAAAAGTACCAAGTAAAAGAATGGTATTTCACGAAATAACCAGAGAAGCAATAGAAAAAGCTCTGTTAAATTGTCGTGAAATTAATTATAATTTAGTTCATGCTCAAGAAACTCGACGTATTTTAGATAGACTAGTAGGCTATACCCTATCACCCCTGCTATGGAAAAAGATATCGAGAGGTTTATCAGCAGGGAGAGTGCAATCAGTAGCAGTACGTTTAGTAGTAGAAAAAGAAAGGGCAAGAAGGGCATTTAACTCAGGAGAATACTGGGATTTAAAAGCATTATTAGCAAAACAAGAACAGGAATTTGAAGCAAAACTAGTAAGCTTGGATGGAAAAAAACTAGCCACAGGCAGTGATTTTGACGCAAATACAGGAAAAATAGCGAAAAATAAAAAAGTAGTCTTACTGAATGAAGAAGAAGCGATCGCCCTCAAAGAAAACATAGCAGGGAAAAAGTGGGAAGTAAAAGAAGTAGAAGAAAAAGCAGTAACCCGCCATCCCTCACCACCATTTACAACTTCAACACTGCAACAAGAATCCAACCGTAAATTGGGAATATCTGCCAGGGAAACCATGCAAATAGCCCAAAAACTCTATGAAAACGGTTATATAACCTATATGAGAACAGACTCCGTACATTTATCAGCAGAGGCGATCGCCGCCGCTAGAAGTTGTGTAGAAGACTTGTATGGAAAAGAATATCTCAGTCCTTCACCGAAACAATATCAAACCAAAAGTAAAGGAGCACAAGAAGCACACGAAGCAATACGACCAGCAGGGAATACCTTTCGTACTCCCCAAGAAACAGGATTAGGGGCTTTAGACCTAGCCTTGTATCAACTAATCTGGATGCGTACAGTAGCCTGTCAAATGGCACCAGCGCGACTAACTCAAATTAGTGTTTCTCTACAAGTAGAAAATGCTGGATTTCGCACATCAGGCAAACGTATTGACTTCCCAGGCTTTTTCCGTGCCTACGTAGAAGGGTCAGATGATCCAGAAGCAGCCCTTGACAACCAAGAAGTAATCTTACCAGAATTACAAACAGGAGATTCACCAGATTGTAAACAAATAGATACAGTAGGACACGAAACACAACCTCCCGCCAGATATACAGAAGCATCCCTGGTGAAAACCTTAGAAAGCGAAGGTGTAGGACGTCCAAGTACCTATGCAAGTATCATAGGCACAATCATAGATAGAGGGTATATTCAACTACGCAACAAAGCTTTAGTACCAACCTTCACAGCCTTTGCCGTAGTTAGTCTCCTAGAAAAAAACTTTCCCGACTTAGTAGACACCAGTTTTACCTCAAAAATGGAAAGAACCCTCGATGAAATTGCCACAGGAGAAGCCCAATGGCTGCCCTATCTCAAAGAATTCTATTTAGGAGAAAAAGGACTAGAAAACCAAGTTAAAGTCAGAGAAGAACAAATAGACCCGAGTGAAGCTAAAGCCATAAATCTAGACAACCTAGAAGTAGCGGTAAAAATTGGTAAATATGGACCCTATATAGAAGCCCATCAGGGAGAAGAAACAATTACAGCCTCTTTACCTTCAGACTTGACTCCAGCAGACCTCAATTCTGAACAGATAGAAACCATACTGCGCCAAAAAACCGAAGGTCCTCAATCTCTAGGCACAGATAACGCAACTGGTGAAGATATCTACATCTTAATTGGTAGTTACGGTCCTTATATTCAGTTAGGACAAGTAACCGATGAAAATCCCAAACCCAAACGAGTATCTATTCCCAAAGGAATTAAACCAGAAGATGTTACCCTGGAGATGGCCCAAAAATACTTATCCTTGCCCCGATTATTGGGAGAACATCCAGAAACAGGGTGCAAAGTTTTAGCAAATATAGGACGTTTTGGACCATACGTAGTCCACGACCAAGGCAAAGAGGGTAAAGAATATCGCTCTTTGAAAAAAGATGATGACCTCTTAGCTATAGATTTACCGAGGGCTTTAGAATTACTTGCTCAGCCTAAAAGGTCCCGAGGCGGCAAAGGAAAAACTAAAAAACCTCTGAGGGAATTAGGAGTTCATCCTGAAGACGAACAGCCAGTAAATCTATATGAAGGTCCCTATGGTCCTTATGTCAAACACGGTAAAATTAATGCTTCTATTCCCAAAGAAGAAAAAGTAGAGGATATTTCTCTCGAACAAGCTTTGAGTTTAATCGCCGCTAAAGCGGGTGAGAAGAAAACTACTAAGAAAAAAACCACTACGCGCCGGAAAAAACAAACAACCTAAGGTAACTCAGACCCTCGCATCTTTATCCAAAGTTACTTGTGGATGAATCATGAGTAATGAGTAATGAGTTTTGAAGTCTTGAAGTAAGAAGTCTTGAAGTAAGGAGTAAGGAGTCTTGAAGTAATATCATGTCCGTCTAATTAGTTATGATAAAGTTCTTCCTTGATACCTTCTTCCTTCCCTTCAGCATAGCTGCCTCGGTGCCTCCCAATACTGCTCGGTTAAGGAATTTATAATTGTCGGTGAGGATAGTGCAAAGGGCAAAGGGCAAGGGGCAAAGGTTAAGAATTTCAATGAAATCTTGTTTCTAAATTCTAAATTCTAAATTACCCTCACAGAGGCGTTTTCGACACTAACCGAGCAGTATTGCGGTGCCTCCTGCCTCACCTCATTTTTATCGTAAGTATTCACCCGAACTTGATATAAGAAGTAATGAGTTAAAGAATTAATGCTCAACGCTTAAAAATTGGTTGACCGAGTGCAAAATCTTAGGGTAAAGAGAAATGAACTTCTTCTGAGGTTAATTTAGTACATAAGTACTGGTGCTTTGATATGAGGTAAGCTGTTTAGCCCAAATAAAAGAGTTGATAGCAAAATTTTTAGTATGAGTTAGGATCTAATTAGATTCTTTTGTTAAGTTTAAAGTATGCTTTGATAAATCATTACTTATTACTTATTACTTATTACTTCAAAACTCAAAAAAACTTATGGTTAATACTCCAGAAATCACTATCCCCCAGTACAGTTTAGATCGCGACTGTACTACTCTATCCCGTCACGTGTTGCAACAACTACAAACTTATGACTCCAGCGCCCAGGATTTAAGTGCGATTATGAATCGAATCGCCCTAGCCGCTAAATTGGTGGCTAGGCGTTTAAGTCGAGCAGGTTTAGTCGAAGGAGCTTTAGGTTTTACAGGAGATGTTAATGTACAGGGAGAATCAGTAAAAAAACTCGATATCTACGCTAACGAGGTGTTTATCTCGGTATTTAAACAAAGTGGTTTAGTTTGTCGTCTGGCATCAGAAGAAATGGAAGACCCCTACTACATACCAGAAAATTGCCCCATCGGTCGTTATACTCTCCTCTATGACCCCATTGATGGCTCTTCTAATGTTGATATCAATTTAAATGTTGGCTCCATCTTTGCCATTCGTCAGCAAGAAGGAGATGATATAGATGGTCAAGCTAGAGACTTACTGCAAAACGGTCATAAACAAATTGCCGCAGGATATGTACTCTATGGTCCGGCTACGGTTCTGGTATATTCTATAGGTACAGGGGTACATTATTTTATTCTTGACCCAAGTTTAGGAGAATTTATCCTAGCTCAAGAAAATGTCAAGATTCCTGAGCATGGATCCGTTTATAGTGTTAATGAAGGGAATTTCTGGCAATGGGATGAAGCAATTCGTGAATACATCCGTTATGTACATTCCCATGATGGTTATACAGCTCGTTATAGTGGTGCCTTAGTCGGTGATATCCACCGGATTTTGATGCAGGGAGGTGTTTTTCTCTACCCCGGTACTAACAAGAAACCTAATGGTAAAATAAGATTACTCTATGAATCAGCACCAATAGCATTTTTAATAGAACAGGCAGGTGGTAAGGCTACAACAGGGAGTCAAAATATATTAGATATAGTGCCAGACCAACTCCACGCCCGCACTCCCATTATTGCTGGTAGTAAAGAAGATGTAGAGTTAGTAGAATCTTTTATTCATAAAGCATAATTATGGCAAATTACCATCAATCTATTTATCCTGTAGTTTGGGAACAAGAAAGATTAAAATTAATCGATCAAACTAGGTTGCCAAATGAGTATGCTGTAGTAGAAATTACTCGTTGCCAAGACTTAGCCTCGGCAATTAAAGACATGATTGTAAGAGGTGCTCCAGCAATCGGAGTAGCAGCAGCTTATGGGCTGTATTTGGGAGCAAGAGAAATAGAAACAGCGGATAGAGCTGAGTTTTTGGCTGAATTGGCGAAAGTAGCCGAATTATTACGCAAAACTCGGCCTACAGCCGTTAATTTATCCTGGGCGATCGCCAGAATGTTGAAAACTGCCTACGAAACCCTAGGAGGAATTACAGAAATAAAAAAAGCTTTGTTGCAAACTGCCCAAAATATTCAACATGAAGATTACTCTGTGTGTAGGGAGATAGGTAAGCATGGTTTAGAGGCATTGCCAAAAACACCTGAGAAGTTAAATATATTAACTCACTGTAATACAGGAGCCTTGGCTACAGCAGGCTATGGCACAGCCTTAGGGGTAATTCGCACAGCTAAAGAGTGCGATCGCCTGGGGAGGGTTTACGTAGATGAAACTCGCCCTCGTCTTCAGGGGGCAAAACTCACAGCTTGGGAATGTGTTCAAGAAGGTATTCCTGTTACCCTAATTACTGACAGTATGGCGGCGGTTTGTCTTCAACAAAAGATGGTAGATGCTGTAATTGTGGGAGCAGATCGTATTGCTGCTAATGGTGATACAGCTAATAAAATTGGTACCTATTCCCTAGCCATAGCTAGTCAGTATCATAATATCCCATTCTATGTGGCGGCACCTCTATCTACTATAGATTTTCAATTAAGCTTAGGTAGTGAAATTCCCATTGAAGAAAGAGACCCTCAAGAAATCTATCAAATTGGTCAAACTATTATCTCTCCTCTAGGAATAGATTACTATAATCCAGCCTTTGATATCACTCCTGCTCAATTAATCACGGGCATCATTACCGAAAAAGGTACTGTAAAACCTCAAGAGTTGACTAATCTTAAGCCCACCATTTGCTAATTATAATGTTTATAAACTTAAAAAAAAGAGTATATCATCTGTTAAGTTTGGTACTGATTACCTCAACAATTACAGCTTGTGGTTCTAGAGAAACCTGGGAGCAACTAATAAGTCCAGATCCAAATTTATCTAATACTTCCAATCCTGTTCAAACTAGCGGCTCAATTCCGGGGGATTTTCCTGATAATATCCCGATTTATCCCCAAGTGGAAGTAAAAGAAGTTGCTTCTCAACTAACCCCAAGAAATGGCAGAGTGATTTGGGAATCACCAGATCCAAGTAATTTGGTAGAAAATTACTATTTACAACAATTTGAATCAAACAATTGGACAATAGCTTCAACAACTAGTGAAAATAATATTACCGCTAGTAAAGATGACTTAACAGTTACAGTTTCTCTACAACCTCAGGCGACGGTTACAGAAATTTTACTACAATACCAAAGAGGAGATAGTTCAGAATTAGATCCCGTAGATTCTCCTATCAATCAATCAATAGTAATCACTGATGTAGAGAGTCTATCGCCAACTTTTCGCCAATATATCCAAGACTTAGCAGTTTTGGGAGTATTTAGAGAATCAGATTGGGGAGAGGATCAAAAGTTTCAACCTAACCAAATGATAACCCGTCGAGATTATGCGCGGTGGTTGTTTGTTGCTAATAATCTTTTTTACCAAGATACACCAGAAAAACAAGTGCGTCTAGCGGCACCTACTAGTAAACCTGCCTTCGATGATGTGAATTCAGAAGATCCCGATTTCCCCATTATCCAAGCATTAGCAGAAACGGGCTTGATTCCTTCACCCCTTAATGATAGTACTATGTCGGCAAATTTTCGCCCTGAGGATGATTTAACTCGTGGTGATTTAATTGCTTGGAAAGTGCCTCTAGACTTCCGTAAACCTCTACCACCTACCTCAATAGAAGATATTAGAGAAACTTGGGGTTTTCAAGATGCTAGTAAAATAGATGCTTATGTTTTGCCTAAGATTTATATAGACTATCAAAATAGTCAACCGAATATAACTAGAGCTTTTGGTTATAGTACTCTATTTTTAACCGATAAAAGTGTTACTCGTGCTGAAGCTGCGGCAGTTTTGTGGCGCTTTGGGTTTCAAGACCAGGGAATTTCTGCCCAAAAGGCGATTTCTGAGTAATATTTCTACCAGGGTGCTAGAAGTAGGGCGCTTATATTTGTGCCCATTCTTTTTTTAGTAAGTCTTTGTGAAGAGGTAGCAACCAGTCGGAGACAACGAGTTAGACTGTTGGGTTTCGTTACCAAGGGCCCAACCTACAGGTATAACTCAAATCTTGCATCTATACCTAATGTTACTGGTTGGGGTTGAGTAATGAGTAATGAGTAATGAGTAATGAGTAATGAGTAATGAGTCTTGAAGTAAGAAGTCTTGAAGTAAAAGAATTGATCCTAACCACTTAAACTCAGATCTTGCATCTTTACCCAAAGTTATAGCAGTAGTTCGTGTTAACAACATTTATCACTAACTTTTCCCCCCTTCCCCCCTTACCAAGGGGGGCTTTTCATCATTTTTGTCAACATCTATTGGCTCATTGCTATACTTGTGGTGGTTAAGTTTTGAAGTTTTGAAGTTTTGAAGTTTTGAAGTAATATCAAGTCCGTTTAATCAGTTATATTATGAGATATTGATGCAAATACTTAAAAACCATCTTTCTCCCCCTCTCCCCCTCTCCCATTTTCGCCTGTTGGCCTATTTAGTACTTTTTTAGGAGTGCAAGATATGAGTAAAGCTATCCTTTATAAACATCTTTCTTAACATAAAACTTGACAAAAGTCAGAGGTAAGTATTCACCCAAACTTGATATGAAGTTTTCTCGCCAAAGAAACATCGCAAACCTGTTATTGAGATGATTGTTTAATTCTCATAATTGCTTGATAAAACTCCTCAGATACCATTGCTTTTAATTCTTATTCTGGTAATTCCAGGAGCATTTGTAGATAGTTACCAATACATGTTTGAGTATGGGGATGATTTTCTCCTAAAGTTTGAGTAAGAATAGCGATCGCACTCCAGGTAGGTTCGTAGTTGGACCTTTAGTCCAATAGACACATTAAAATTTCACACTTTAAGTCATAGCGCACCGGTGAATAAGGGCGATCGCCTATAGTTGAGTAATGAGTTTTGAAGTAAGGAGTTTTGAAGTAAAAGAAGTAATGCGCACCGAGTAAGGTATCCCAAAGGCGATCGCACTCCAGGTAGGTTCGTAGTTGGACCTTTAGTCCAATAGACACATTAAAATTTCACACTTTAAGTCATAGCGCACCGGTGAATAAGGGCGATCGCCTATAGTTGAGTAATGAGTTTTGAAGTAAGGAGTTTTGAAGTAAAAGAAGTAATGCGCACCGAGTAAGGTATCCCAAAGGCGATCGCACTCAAGGTAGGTTCGTAGTTGGACCTTTAGTCCAATAGACACATTAAAATTTCACACTTTAAGTCATAGCGCACCAGTGAATAAGGGCGATCGCACTCAAGGTAGGTTCGTAGTTGGACCTTTAGTCCAATAGACACATTAAAATTTCACACTTTAAGTCATAGCGCACCGGTGAATAAGGGCGATCGCCTATAGTTGAGTAATGAGTTTTGAAGTAAGGAGTTTTGAAGTAAAAGAAGTAATGCGCACCGAGTAAGGTATCCCAAAGGCGATCGCACTCAAGGTAGGTTCGTAGTTGGACCTTTAGTCCAATAGACACATTAAAATTTCACACTTTAAGTCATAGCGCACCAGTGAATAAGGGCGATCGCACTCAAGGTAGGTTCGTAGTTGGACCTTTAGTCCAATAGACACATTAAAATTTCACACTTTAAGTCATAGCGCACCGGTGAATAAGGGCGATCGCTCTTTTAGGGGTTGCTGAAAAAATAAGTTTTAGAGGATTTTTATTTAAATTTTCCCTAATTACTTCATTCAGGATAAACAGGGATAAAAGATGATCCTGACTTACTATGTTTAATCGCCAATCTCCTCACCAAAGGAAAGATATCATGATCATAAAGATTGATGTTAGGCGATTGGATAAGAGTTTCTAAAACGGTTAAACTCCCTATGCTTCCTAATGCCCATATTGCATAAATTCTCACAAGACTATCTTGATCTTGATCATTAACAGCAGAAAGTAGCGCCTCTAGGGCTTTCTCACCCCCTATGATTCCTAATGCCTCTACTGCATACCTGCTCACATAAATATATTGATCATTAACAGCAGAAAGTAGCGCCTCTAGGGCTTTCTCACCTCCTATCCTTCCCAAAGCCTCTAATGCGTATATTCTCACATAAATATCTTGATCATTAACAGCAGAAAGTAGCGCATCTAGGGCTTTCTCATCCCCTATCCTTCCTAAAGCCTTTACTGCTCTCCTTCTCACATCACTATCTTGATCATTAACAGCAGAAAGTAGAGCCTCTAGGGCTTTGTCACCCCCTATCCTTCCTAAAGCCTTTACTGCTCTCCTTCTCACATAAATATCTTGATCATTAACAGCAGAAAGTAGCGCATCTAGGGCTTTGTCACCCCCTATCTTTACTAAAGCCTCTGCTACACTCCATCTCACAAGACTATCTTGATCATTAACAGCAGAAAGTAGCGCCTCTAGGGCTTTGTCACCCCCTATCTTTACTAAAGCCTCTGCTACACTCCATCTCACAAGACTATCTTGATCATTAACAGCAGAAAGTAGCGCCTCTAGGGCTTTGTCACCCCCTATCTTTCCTAAAGCCTCTACTGCATACCTTCTCACAAGACTATCTTGATGATTAACAGCAGAAAGTAGCGCCTCTAGGACTTTCTCATCCCCTATCTTTCCTAAAGCCCCTGCTGCATAACTTCTCTCATAAATATCTTGATCATTAACAGCAGAAAGTAGCGCCTCTAGGGCTTTCTCAGCCCCTATCTTTCCTAAAGCCTCTACTGCATTCCTTCTCACAAGACTATCTTGATCATTAACAGCAGAAAGTAGCGCCTCTAGGGCTTTCTCACCCCCTATCTTTCCTAAAGCCTCTACTGCATAACTTCTCACCGTCCAATCTTGATCATTAACAGCAGAAAGTAGCGCCTCTAGGGCTTTCTCACCCCCTATGATTTCTAAAGCCTCTACTGCATACCTTCTCACCGTCCAATCTTGATGATTAACAGCAGAAAGTACCGCCTCTAGGGCTTTCTCACCCCCTATGCTTCCTAAAGCCTCTACTGCATACATTCTCACCATCCAATCTTGATCATTAACAGCAGAAAGTACCGCCTCTAGGGCTTTCTCACCCCCTATGATTCCTAATGCCTTTACTGCAATCCTTCTCACCATCCAATCTTGATCATTAACAGCAGAAAGTAGCGCCTCTAGGGCTTTCTCACCCCCTATGATTCCTAATGCCTTTACTGCATACATTCTCACCATCCAATCTTGATCATTAACAGCAGAAAGTACCGCCTCTAGGGCTTTCTCACCCCCTATGATTCCTAATGCCTCTACTGCAATCCTTCTCACCATCCAATCTTGATGATTAAAAGCAGAAACTAACACATCTACTCGTTTCTCATAAGCTTGTCCGATTTCTATCACCACTGTTTTATATAATTCAATCTGTGGATACTGTTTCCACCAGACAAAAACCTCCTCAATAATCTCCCCAATCATCTCATGCTTAATGACATCACATTCCCCTAAACATCGCCCTGCTAAAATTAACTGTGTCTTAAAAATATCATCTTTTTCTTTCCTAATTGCCTCAAGCAACAACATTGGGTTTTTCAACAATCCTGCTAATAACGTGATGGTTTCATGCCAATCATAATCCCAGAAATAAGGTTGAATTAATCCTATCCCCTCGGTGGGATTGTCATTAATCTTGCGACTGAGGTAAGAAGCAGTTAAATATTCCTGAAAAGTACGATGTAAAAACAAATATTGAGGCTTATCTGTGCCTCGATATAGGGTTTGTAAAATACCATCTTCCTTTGATAACTCGATGATTAATTCCCCTGTTTTATCTTCTTTTAAATCCGTGGGTGGATTTTTTAAATATTTCTCTAACCAATCATAAAGAGTATCATAATTAAAAATCTCTACCCCTTGACAGGAAAAATCATAAGCCATTGCTTCTAATAAACGAATCTTAGCTGCGACTCGTGCAGTATTATACACAGGACGATTTTGTACCCAAACTTCGAGCATACAGTTAACCGCTTTCTGATAAATTTGTCCCTTACGAGCTGGTAACTGAAGTTGGTCATGTTGATATAAACTACAAATTAAAGATAATAACAAAGGATTCTGGGCTAACCCACTAATTTGAGGTCTTTCTTTTAAGGCTTGAATTAAATTCGGTGCAGTAATTGAACTATCTTTTAAATAATCTTTAGCGTTATTAAACCATGTAATTATATATTCTTCTGTTTGCTTTTGGGTAAAGGGAACAATTTCCATTTCCTTACCCTGATTAATGAAACTTCCCCCATAACCAACAATTCTCGAAGTGGCAATAATCCCACAAGAAAAGTTTTTCACAAAAATCTTCAGTTTTTCAATTAATTTATTTCTTTTCTCTAAGGGGACTTCATCTAGTGCATCTAATAATAATAAAACTTTTCCTGCTTTTAATTGCTTTTCCAGAAAACTATTTAAAAAACAGCTCACTGTCTTATTTTCTTGATGCTGTAATAAGCGAGAATAACGCTGTTTAACCAGTTTTATAATTGTTTCATCAATAGTTAAGTCTTGCTCATCAGCTAAACTAGATAAGCGAATAAACAAAGGAATGATTAAACTCTCTAGAGATTCCCCTTGATTTAATTCCTCTAAAGATTGTTTAACGGTTTGACAAACTTCCATCCGTAAGAGGGTTGATTTTCCCATCCCTGGATCTGCTAAAACAATAATATTATTTTGATTTTGTTTAGCTTTATTCCAGTCTTCCTGTGTCTTTTGAATCTCCTGTTTAATCTCTTCTTCACTGGATCCTTTTAAGGCATAAATTCTTCTTAATTCTGCTTCGGTTTCTGCATAACTCCCAATGGTTTCTAACTTATCTTGGTATCGTCTTTCTAAGGTAACTTGAATGGGTATATATTGATCTTTGAGGGTTATTTCTTGAGAAGTATGAAATAATTTAATCTTATTGTCAAATGATTCTATTTCCTCTAGTAAGTCGGCGATCGCCTTTCTTTTTCCTGCTTCACTTAACCAGTTGGATTCAACTTGTGTTGGTTTAGGATCAATCCCCTGGTTGCTTAATATCTCAATCCATTCCTGATTACCATATACTCTTGCTAAAGATTCTGCTTCTAAAGATTGAGGGCGATCTATCTGAGGGTGTTTTGATTGTACTCCTACCACTAATCCCTTACAAATAATAGCAGATCCTGATGTTCCCGACCAAGGGGAATGACCCTCCCGTAATCGTCTCAATTGTTCATCAGTTGGTTGTATGGTTTCATCGATGATATTTAATCTTAAATTACCGTTGGGAGGGCGATCGGCAACTTTAATGATTCCTTGTATATGTAACCCTGTGGCATATTCAATATTATTTTCACAATACCCGCATTTCTCACAAAAAGAGCGATCGCTAATCTCAGAAGCCTCATAAGATAAGGATTTAACTTAGATTTAGCTCTCTTTGAAAAAACAACACTCTGTAAAAAAGTTCGATAACAAAATAAGGTTTGAGAGAACCAAGTAGCAAATATTATTTTGGGGGGGAGAAAAATCTCTACTAACTCTTAGAAAATAACCTAAATTAAATCTTATTATAATACTTTTATTTGGTATAATTTAAATAAGTTTATATTAATTATATTTTACAGTAAATGAGTAATAAAAAGAGACAAAAATTATACTTTAAAAAGCAAAAAGGAAAAGAAATTATTGCAGATTTTAGTGGTGGACTTATTACCTCGAATGCGGGTATTATATTAATAGCTGAATTAGATAGAAAGTTAAAGATCACAGAAAACTTTTCAAAATGTTTTCAAGACTATCGGCATATTTCTTATACAGATTATACCCTGAGGGAATTATTAGCACAAAGGATTTATGCCTTAATTTTAGGGTATGAAGATTTGAATGATCATGAAAATTTAAGACATGATCCAACCTTGATGCTCGCATTATCAAAACTAAATTTTGTTGAAAAAGAACCGAAAGGATTAGCGGAAAAAAGTACATTAAATCGTCTAGAATATTGTCCTAAAGACATTATAAATCAAAAAGAATCTCGTTCTCCGTAATCCAGTGCCGCCTAATTGCTTCTGAAGATATTCTCTGCTACCTCTGGCAACTTATGGCACAACCCTACAGTGAACTGGTAGCGGGTTTTTGATAGAAGATAAATTTGGATGAAAAGCTATTGAGATAAGGGGTTAAGCTGATTTATAATAAAAGCATAATAGTCATTTTAGTTTTCACCTAAAAATAGTTTTGATAGTTCAATCCCAGTCATGGAGAACGATTGCCACATCTTTAACAAAAAAGCAATTTGAAGAATTTGTCTTCGTGTTTTATTCGTATCAATTTATTAATTGTGGCGGACTGCAATTATCGAGCACTGGGACTGCAATCATAACCACTTTGGGACAGGATTAAGACGCGATCTCTTAACTAATCAGAACCGTATTTCAACAATGCTCAAAGGTTTGCCATACTCATAATATTCGCTCTCGTCTGTCATCCCTTTTTTGATTTTCGCGTTTGAAACGCGGTTTCACCAAAGGTCAATTCAAGGCGCGTTTGAGAGCAAGAATTAAGAAATTGTTCCCGAAAAACAACTTGTTACTTAAAAATACCACTTCCGACAAGATGCAAGTGATTGAACTGTACTTCAGTCAATACGAGTTTCACCAAGAAGTTTTTTTGCCTACCCACAGAGACAGCTATACCACCCTCTATATTTTTGTTAAATCATCCCCATTTATTGAGAGATGGGTTCTGGAATATATTCAATCAAATCATCTAAAGTACAAGGTTGTGTACTAAGTTTTGTAATTGCATCACAAATTTTTGCTAGAGTTTCACCCCCGATTTCAGGTAAGTCATCATTACTTTTGAGCTTGGAAATACTCACTGGGTTCATTTCCAATTCTTGCGCAAGAGATTTGTTAGTAATCTTGCGATCTGCCATGATTGCTCTCAATTTCCAACGAACTTTACTCACGTTCAACTCAAATAATTTACGACTTCAAATCTATCTTTTACTTAGGAAATGAGCAGAATATTAACTTCTACTCTTAATTTTCTTCGGTGTTTAACTTTTTGGGATTCTTTTAATCATTTGTTTCCTCAGTTTCACACTCAAGTAAAAGCTAGAACAATTTCTAGTATAGCTTATAAAACTTAATCTCAATACTCATAAGCTATGCTTATTTTTATATTTATATATCCATAAGCTATTTTAATAGCTTATAAATTTAATTGTTTAGCTTACAAGGCTATAATAGAAGCAAGTTGTTTTTTGATATGGAAAGTTCTATCCATACTCAGTTCAGACAACCATAAAAAATAAGACTCCATTAAGGTTCAAGTAAAAAGGACTTGACCTTAACTAAAGAGTCAAACAAAATATCCATACTTATTATGATACCTAAAATATACGTGAAGGGCAAGCTGAGTCAACTTAGCTTAGCTCTAGATTCCTCTTGTCAGCCTTGCTTACCAAGACTTAGGGATTATCAGCAGCAGGTCATTCAAGAAATTAATCTTTTGATTAAGCAGGGATATCAAAGAATCCTAGTCTTTGCCCCCACTGGTGCTGGAAAAACAATAATTGCCGGGCAGTTTGTCTACGATGCCGTCCAATCAGGGCAAAAAGTCATTTTCATTGTTCATCGAGATGTTCTCATTCAGCAAACACTAGATAAATTTGCTTTATGGGGATTAGAAGACAAATTTGGAGTAATAGCAGGTGGTTATCCAGAAAACCATTCAGCTTCAATCCAAATCGCCTCTATTCAAACACTTTCTAGGAGGAATATTGACTGGTTTACTCCTAATATCTACATTTTCGATGAAGCCCATTTAACCAATTGGTTTAAAACTAGTCTCAGTCTATTCCCTCCTCTTTCAGAAAACTCTCAAAATCAAGCAATCTGCATTGGGTTAACAGCAACACCTTGGCGCTTATCGAAACGGGAAGAAATGGGAGATATCTACGAAACATTAATAACAGCTCCATACCCTTGGGAATTAATTGCCAGGGGTTTTTTAGTATCTCCTGTTTACTACGGATTAAAACAAGCCAATCTCAAGGGAGTAAAAACTACTGATGGGGAATATTCCAATAACGATTTAGAGGTACGTTGTAATGTTCCCCATGTCATCAATGCAGCAGTCAGAGAATGGATGAGACTGGCTTATGGAAGAAAAACCATCGCTTTTGCCGTAAGTGTAAGCCACGCACAAAGTATTGCTCAAGCTTTTAATGAGCAGGGGATAGCAGCAGCCAGTGTTGATGGTTCGATGAGTTATCGGGAGCGCTCTCTACTTTACGACCAACTGGCAAGTGGAGAACTTTTAGTAATTTCCAGTTGTGAATCACTGTCTGAGGGATTTGATGTACCCAGTGTAAGTTGCATTATGCTGTGTCGTCCTACGAAATCTAAAGCTAAATATTTTCAGCAACTAGGACGAGGATTAAGACCCGCTCAAGATAAGACCGATTGTTTAGTTCTAGACCAAGCCGGATTAATTAAACGTTTTGGCTTTATCGAGAACTTGAAAAAAGTAACTCTCAACAATGCGGACGACATACCTCTAGGGGAAACACCAACAAAAATTTGTCCCGAAGATGAATATGGCTGTGGAGCAATTATTAATCAATTTGCCCAAATCTGTCCCCACTGCGGTTATGTATTTCCTCGACCAGACAAGCTAACTCCCACGCAAAAATTGGAGCGATTAATCAGACGAGAAGATATACATAAATTTCATTTTTACAGGGAACATTTAAAAATTGCTTACCTGAGAGGCTTTTCTCCAGAATGGGCGACCTTAAGCTTTCAAAAATCCTTTAACGGTAGCCATCCTCCCAGAGATTGGAGTAGAGGTGCTGTTTTTGGAGATAATCCGACGGAAAAACATCTTCAAGTTTATCGCAATTATTTATCTGCGATCGCCATTAGCAAGAAGAAAAACTTGGTTTGGATAAGCCAACACATGAACTACGAGTTCGGACAGGACAAATAACCATCACATAAACCTTGGAGAAAAGAAATATTTCTCCAGGGTGCTTTTCTTATTGACCCACATAGAAAGGAATTCACGAATTTGACAATGAAAAATATCGAAGCATTTAGATTGGCGATCGCTCTCATCTACCCCAAGCCTCAAAAAGTATGGTTCAAACTAGGACATGACAGATTCTTCGTAGGTGAAGTAAATAGCAGCGGTAACTTTTCCTTACATGCCACCAAAGGGAATAGAACCAATCGCGTTACTACCGACTTGATTGAAGATGGATTTAGTTATCTACGTAAGCAATCAGAACTTGTTGTTGGTGGAGTTTTCTATATCCCCACCAATGCCGAAGAATTCCCTCTTAAGGAATATATTCATACCTCACAGGATGTTAGTACTGAGTTTGATTTTGGTACAACTGAATAACAATTAGATAAAATCGACTGGTTTATAAAAGTATCTGGCTTAGAACCAGCATTTACGACTACTTCTGGGGGTAAATCTCTTCATCCTCACTGGTTACTTGATGAAGCAATAGACATAAAAAAGGCTACTTACTTAGACCAGCTTCTATGTATTGCCACCATGGGGGACCCTGCTGTAGTTAATCCTCATCAACCGATGCGATTCCCTGGGTTTTATCGTAAGGAGAAACAAGGCGAGCAAGAATTAATTCAATATAGCCATAATCGCTATAGTTACGAAGAATTTATTGTTGGTTTTAAGAAAGCTTTTGCTGCCTTAAACCTTCCCTTACCTGAGAATATTAGCGAAAACAGATGGCGAGAAATAAAGAAGGCTATTCGTCTTGAAAGGGATTATGCTCAAGTTAGGACGGTACTTAACCAAAAAGAAGAAGATTTACAGCCCCGTTATCGTAGTACGTTTAGTTATGATTCTGATGAGTTAGTAGACCGTCTAATTACCGACGCTCTATCAGTCATTCCCCAAAGAATCAAAGGGCAGAACACCTACGAATATTACCTCAAAGTGGCTACTGTACTTAAAAGTAGGTATGGAGAAGAAAGAGCGATCGCATTATTAGAACAGCATTCTCCATCGTATCAATGTGGCTGGAATATACCAGGAGTAGTAAGAGCGATACACAAGGACTTGCCACCTCCAGTCTTATTTAGAGTAGCAAAGGACTTAGGAAACTGGATATATCCCCAATGGGCAAAAGAGGAACTAAAAGCACAATGGATTGCTTTTCATCAAAAAGAAATAGAATCAAAATTTGAACCCGATGAGCAAGAATATCAGGAATTTGTAGAAACACTTGCCGAACAAGAGTTAATTGAAACGGAACTAGAACCCAAGAATAACTTCTTTGATTGGTTGAGAAAGCAATTAAGTCTTGGCTTATGTCCTACTAAATATTTTGGGTCAAGTTTTCAGCAAATGCTTAAGGCCACAAAACCTTTGTCTATGCCCAATATAATTCACTTTAAAGAAGGGATGGTCTTACCATCGCCCAATCAATTTAATGGGGTGATTAGATTTAAACCAAAACAACGATTGAAAGTAATTGCCACAGCTAAAAAATCCGGTTGGAAGTTCGTACATGATAAATCTTTTATGGGGTTAGGGAAATCTCATGAACTAGGTTTATTAGAACCAGATAACTATCAAGTTATGGATGCTAATTCTGGAGAAATGAAAACTAGAAATGGCGAGATTTGGTACTTAGACTTGAATCACCGCAACCCTTCTGTAGCTACCATAGAACAAAACTTTACTGATTTACCTATTAAGCATAATGGGTTATATCACAATCACTCCAGACAGACAGCATTAGGAAACCCTTTTTTAGTAACTGCCCCCACTGAAGATAATCAAGATGTCGCAGTAAGCAGCAACTGTATCAATGCTGAACTGTTTTATCAACTCAAAGAAAAGGGCTATGACCCGGACTTTAGTCAGGAGGAAAGACAAACTTCTAATGGCAACTCATATCAAGTTAATTCAATATGTGCCAGATGTCCTTTCTTTAAGCAAAAAGGAGACAACGGAAAGCCTCTTTGTTCTAGTCAAGTCGGTGATGGCTACGGGTTTCGGAAGTTGAGGAAAGATGCGATCGCTACTCCCAAGAAAAGGGCACATATTGAACAATTAGCGCCAGACTATGATTACCAATATTCGACACTGGTAATAGAAGAAGCAGGTCAATTAATTAAAAGTACACAAATTGAGCAAGAACCACCATCTATGAATAATCTTAATGTCGAGGTTATCAACGTTAAAGGTCTAGGTTCATCCCAGGCAAGTGAGACTGCTTTGCAACGCGCGATCGCCTTAACTGAAAAACTCCAAACCTTGCATCCTGAATTAACTGTGTTGGGATTGAAAAAATGGCAAAACAAACTAAAACTTGACGGCTGGTGGTTTGCTCATAATCGTGGCACTAATGAATTAAAGGGGAAAACAGCTATTACAGCATTTGGGTCACCTAATATTAATGTGGGTGCTGCACTGGACGAATATTTGATTTTACATGGAACTACTCAGGGATTTGATGAGTACTATCAACAATTAACTGAATCAGAGTATCTTCAATTGATTGGACGTGCTAGGCATCATCATTATCTCCATCAGCAATTTACTATCTATCTGATTGGTTCAAATATCAACTCTGATTTCCTCTCTCACCTGAATATAACTCATAAAGTTTCCGATGGGTTCAGTTGGACTCCATTCGCAGGAACACAACAGCAACAGAATCGTTGGAAGATTTGGCAAATTGCACAACAGTTACATAAGTTAGGAGAGAAGGTTACTCAAAGTGCGATCGCACTTGCTTTGGGAGTTAGTCAAGGGCGAGTATCTCAAATCCTGAAAGATTCTCCTTTAGGGGATTGGAGAGGTTTGAAAAAATTATTAGAAAACCTACTTAGTACTAATAGTAGGTTTTCTAATAATTTAGAGAGAGAGTCAGATGAGCTTTTAGCACAGTTTCTGGAACTTGATTGGGAATGTGTAATTGAAACAGTTATCAGAATTATTCATGAAGATGGGTGGATGGAATTTGCTGGTTGGTTACAATCATTTTCTGCTCAAATACAATGTCAGTTGGTAGCAATAGTTACTAATTTTTACTTATTATGGCCAGACGCGATCTCGCCTTAGGCGAGCCACTGCGTGATCGCCAAAAACCCCCCTCAATCTCCACAAGCTTTTCAGCCCACCTGTCACCCAGTTAGGTGTAACACCATCATCTGAAACCTCTATTCTTCCGTGCAACTTTTCAGGAATCGTTGCCAGAAATTTTCTCCCCCACTCTCATCCGTTAGAATGAGGTCCGTTACAGCTACTCAAACGCCGCAATTCATCAAATTGTTAATAAAATCTTGATAATAACTATCATGCGTAATTAAGTCTTGAAGTTGGGAAAACTGCTTCCGATCTTTAAAGTACGCAGCTATCAACAACCATTGGATACTAGGTGATAATGATACCCTTGAATTAATGGTTCGATGCACATTTTTGCGAATAAAATCATAAATATTCCTTTCTTTCCCAATTAATGAACTAATTGCAAATGCTTCACAAACAGAATAAAAATAAAACAATGAGCTATCATTCTCAGTCTCAGAGATTTTAAGTAATGAATTTATAATGCTATCATCCTCTGAAAATATGCTTAATTCAATTGCATAAATATTTTTCTCTAAAATCTCTTCTTTTAATAATTCTGGACGATCTTTTACTTTTTTAAACCAACTAAAAACAATATCTATATTCTTTATTTTTTTTTCTTTTGTATTAAGTGTATTAAGGAAATTTAAGAAATCAGCCTTATTCATATAATTAAAGTTAGGAATATCTATAAATTTAAAATCGAAAATAGGTAGGTTAGCATTATTATTATCATATCCGTAGATTACCCCCTGTTCACTGATGACATATTTAATTTCTTCTGATCCCATGCTCCTGTAAGATGATATATAAAGAGAATCAATAATAGGACTTCCTATGCTCCTGTAAGATGATATACAAAGAGAATCAATAATAGGACTTTGTAAAATTTGAGCAAAAAGCTTTTTGTGTGTTTCTTGTTTAATTAAAGGTATTTGACCATTACAACCATTGTAGTGATAATACAGTATTGCTGTTACATGACCTCCGCTACTGCCAAAATGTCCTTCTGGTATTAAATCTAAATCAAATATTAACTCCTTACCCATTCGGGTGGTATTGGCACTTACAATTAACGTTTTTTCAATGATATGTTGAGTATCTGAACCACACCTAAAATTATATTGTAGGTCCGCATCAATATCATATTGACCAGTCTTAAGCATCGACTGACAACGCCCTTCTGTATGAATTATCCTAACTGAATCAAAATAGATCGTGCAACTAGTAGTGTTTCCAATCCAAATTCTTGATTTACTACCTTTTTCATTACCTGGAGGATTTTCAATCTTGGAGATAAAAACCCCTTTATACCCTTCCTTCTGTGGCTTCAAAATTTTTGCCGGTTGGAAAACTTTTTTTTTTACGTATCTTTGAATATTTTTTGCTGGTCCTTCCTTTAAAAATGGTAGTTCTTCATATTCTTCTTGAAATTTTTGCTCATTACCACCAAAAAGTGAACTTTTAATCTTCTCTGTAATTACAATACCGCCTTTTTCTTTGGCGATCGCATCGGAGGCAATTTCATCGGCAATAAAACAGTTGCTCCCAGTTGGTCTGCTAATTCCTTCGGCATTTTGATACAAAGTAATAGGGCCATAATGAATTCCCACTCTGCTTTTTACCTGTATATTTTCTTGTTTGCTATCTGACTCGACTTCTAATTCTTCAATTAATTTAAAGGCTAATTCTGTATATTCTTCAAGAGAAACATCTTGCTTGGTTGGTAAAACTAATATTCCCCCATCGCCACCTGGTGAAAAGAAAAATGAATTCTCACCACTAGGAAAAATGTTTTTTTTCTTGACTTTTTCTAAGCTATCAATTACTGAGCGAAATCTCTTACTTAATTCACTTCTATCTCCTTGAGAAAACTTTGGTAAATCATAGTTGTTAATATACAAAAAAACCACACTGGCGAGTATTTCTTGGCGATCTTTTAATTCCATTGGTTGAATCTCGTTTGTTTGAGAATTTTTTAAGATACTGTCTTCATTTCTACTAACACTCCACAATTTTTCTAAAACTTCCTCTATTTTGTCCAGTCCTATTCCTCCAGGTGTTTTAGCTAAATCCATTAGTGCGATCGCTCTTTCTGTTTGAGGTGTATTTTCAGCAGGTAAAAGGGTCTGAGAAACTCCACAGGCAAAAATCAACCTATTAAACTGAACAGGAGTTAATTGCTCCAGATGTTCTAAAAGTTCCAACTCATTCATCACTCACCTTTCTTGCCAAGCGCTTTATGAACATACGAATTACTTGACGTTTAGTTTCTTGCTGTTGAAAGCAATATTTCTCCAGCAATTCAAACTCACTTTCTGGGAGTTGAATTGTTAAAGTTCTAATTGGTTCGTGAATAACTTTTCTGGGCATGAAATTCAATGTAACTCATATATTCATGATACATTAACAAATATCACCATGGCTATTGTTTAACAACAATTTTAAGGTTTTATTCAAGTTTTGTTTATCAGGTGAGATTCGAGAAGCTGAAGGGGGTGTAGGTGAGTTGCTGACAGGAGTGATTATCGTCAAGTGACTCTACAGAAATCTTGGTCTGTTCCTAGACGATAAAATTATTATTCAATCTAAAAGGGAACAAATTGTTCCCTAATCGCAAAAATTAAAACCTTTTATGTTTTAATAACTATATAGTAAATAAAGATAAATGATAATAATTTAATGTCTCCAATTTGGAGACATTTGAAACCTAAAAAAATATTAAGCAGTACAATTGGTATAGCAGCATTCGAGTCTTTTGAGTTCTGCTCATCCCTGTATTGTAGGAGTGGCTGAATAAACTTTCTTTTTCATCCACTTTTATTTAGAGTGAACCAGTGCGATAGGTTTAATATTGATAGTAGTTATAGATGTGGTGAAATTATGAAATTAAAATAATTTGATTGGCCACCGATAGCAATTTGATGTCCCCAATTGGGGACAGTTGAAGCTTTAAAAAATTCTTAGTTAAGACAAGTATTTATGGTTAAGTTCTATAGCAACAAAAGAGTTGGTTAGGACAGTAATCTAAAAGCATTATCTAGAGCATCATGCAGACGGTAGTGTTGTAGATAAGTTGATAATTAACAAAATTTCACTCTATCTACAACACTACCAACGAAAGCAACGACCAAATTAGTAATCAGCTATTACAACTGGATTTGGGAAAACGTTCGTTTATAAACAACAGCAGCAATGAGAGCCGGATTAACAGAACACAGATGGAGTTGGAATGACCTCATTTGTTATCCCACAGTTATTTGATGCACTACCGTTTTATATTTAACTTTAGCCTAATTTCTCCCGATCGCTCTGGGGGAACAACTTTTCCATCTACTGAATTTGGTTCATAGATGATGGTTGATACTTGATATAGCAGTGTATTAACTGTTATGGCGATTGTTGGAATATAGCTGTAAACTCAATTTTTGCTCTTTTATTTTATTTTAATATAATTTAATTTTTGCTTATTAAAGTCAAAATGTAAATTTATAGCAATGATCAAATAGATGTTTACAGTTATCATGAAAAGCCCCCCGAGTTTGCGGGGGGGAAGGGGGGATCTGTAAATATAAATATTGTTAACAATACAACGCTCATTGCTATAGCAATGTCTTAATGATGGTGCGTTACGCTGACGCTAACGCACCCTACAAGACTTGATATAGCAGTGTAGTAACTGTTATGGCGATTGTTGGAATATAGCTGTAAAGTCAATTTTTGCTCTTTTATTTTATTTTAATACAATTTTATGTTTGCTTATTACAGTCAAAATGTAAATGTAGCAATGACCAAATAGATGTTTACAGTTATCATGAAAAGCCCCCCTTGTTAAGGGGCAGGGCTGTTTCGTTCTAAAATTTTTCGTAAGCTAGAAGCTAGACACCACAAAAGTTGACGCTCTTTTTAGCTATTATTAGAAAAAAGGTGATTTATTATTAGCAAAAAATCCCTTCTCCCTGCTCCCTGCTCCCGTGCTCCGGTGCTCCTCCTCACCATTTTCTTTGTCAAGAACGAAACAGCCGCGAGAGAAAACCTGCTCAAAATTGCCAGCCTTTACCAGTTAATGGTTTGGGGTCACAAATAACTTATGAAGTGGCGGAGAGCGCCTCCCAATAACTCAAGATTATTGACCAAAAAACAGCCTCTAAGGCGCTCTCCGCAAGGCTGGCAATTTTGAGTAAGTTTATTGCACCCCTGCCCGAGTTTGCGGGGGGGAAGGGGGGATCTGTAAATATAAATATTGTTAACAATACAACGCTCATTGCTATAGCAATGTCTCAATGATGGTGCGTTACGCGCTTCGCGCTAACGCACCGTACAAGACTATATATTAATCAGGAATATCATCACTACCAGTATAAAAAGATTGATTAGGGTTATTTTTCCAAATAGGTTTAAGAGGAATTTTTAATTTTTGTACAGTAGCATTTTTTTCACTCACTCCCCCTCCCATTTCAAGCACCCAAAATTTAATTCCTCCTTTTCCCTCTTTCGTTTTTTCTACCAGGAATTGGACTTCTAATTCAATTTCTCCTACCTCAAAACCAATTTCTTTTCCTTCAGCAGACAATGTTGATCAAGCTAGTTCAGTCCTAAGTGCTTCTATGGTTTCCTTCAGGGAAATTTTGTTTATGGTCATAAAATTAGAGTTCGATCAAAGATTTAACTTTTTTATTTTATGTTATGTGTGTTAGAAGGTGGTCATGATTTTTGACTAAAATAGCTACTATATAGCAATTATCATACTGGTGAGGTACAGCAGTTATCCTTTTGAGGCAGGAGGCACCTCAGACCAAAGCATCTTTATCACTCATTTACTGGTGAGGGTTGAGTTTTGAAGTAATAAGTAATGAGTAATGAGTAAGAGAATTAATGCGATCGCGCTTAAAAATTGATTCTCCCTTGTCGGCCAATTTCTGTACTTTTGTTTTGGTGCTTTGATATGAGGCAAGAGAGGCTCCGAGTTAGGTACAACATCATGAGTCCGAAAATGCTACATCTTTTTTTCTAAGAAGCGATCGCCTCTTTTCTCAACAGTATACCCTTTTTGATCTTAAAGATTATTAACACTTAAATGTGTCATTTGAGGATTATTTTAGTTATTAGACACTGACACAAAATTATTATGGCTAATAATATATCAATCAAACCAGTACAAACAACTGGTCGTTATTTAGTTCTTTTACCTGAACAAGATGTTAGATTAGGAATGTCAGCATTAACTGACTCCACGGGAGCTAGAGATATTGATGATTCAGGTATGAGCAATCTAGGGGTTGCAGTAGTTACTCTAGATCCAGATCAAGTAAGGTCTCTCAATGCTGCTGTGGCTGGTTCACAACCTATATTGGCGAGCGAACCAGAACAAATTATGTATGCCATTGGCGGCCCTTCAATTAGTGGTAATACTTCAAACTACCTTCAAGGTTATAAAGATGGTGTAACAAATCTGGTGAACAATTTAACCAAAGGTGAAGTTTTACCAGATTCACAATTAACTGCTTCTGTATTTTCTGATACTAATAATAATACTTGGGGGCTACAAGCTACTAAAGTTGTTGATAGTCCTTACACTGGCGCTGGTATCAAAGTCGCTGTCCTGGATACAGGTTTAGACTTAACACATCCTGATTTTGCTGAGAGAAATATAACAGAGCGCTCTTTTATCTTGGGAGAAGACACTCAAGATTTACAAGGTCACGGGACTCACTGTATTGGAACTGCTTGTGGACCTTTGAACCCACCGGATTCATCTTCTCTAAGACGTTACGGTGTCGCTTATAATTCAGAAATATTCGTGGGCAAGGTTTTGAGTAATCAGGGTTCTGGTGCCGATGGTGGTATTTTAAATGGAATTGATTGGGCAATTGCTAATGGCTGTCAAATTATCTCTATGTCTTTAGGTGCGCCGACTAGACCAGGAACTTCTTTTTCTCCAATTTATGAAGAAGTGGCAAAACGAGCTTTAGCCCGTGGAACTTTGATTATTGCGGCAGCAGGTAATGATAGTTTTAGACCAGGATTTATAGCGCCTGTAGGTCGCCCTGCTAACTGCCCCTCTATTATGGCTGTAGCTGCTTTGGATAATCAATTAGAAGTTGCCTCTTTCTCCAATGGTTCAATTAATCCTGATGGTGGAGCAATTGATATTGCGGGACCAGGAGTAGATGTTTACTCGACTTGGTCAACAGACCCCAGCGCAATTCAACCTCCTGCTGGTTTCGGACCATCAAGATATCAAACCATTAGCGGCACTAGCATGGCAACTCCTCATGTAGCAGGAATTGCTGCTTTGTATGCTCAAGCAACTGGTAAAAGAGGTTTAGAACTTTGGGCTCTTTTAATGAGTAATGCTCAAAGATTAGAACTTTTTTCAACTGATGTGGGAATTGGTTTAGTTCAAGCACCACTTTAACTCAGATCTTGCTTCTTTATCACTCATTTACTTGTGGTGGTTGAGTAATAAGTAATGAGTAATGAGTAATGAGTTAAAGAATTGATCCTAACCCCTTAAAAATTGATTCTCGCCTGTTGGCCTATTTAGTACTTTTGCACTTGCTTGCTTTGGTCTAAGTCTCGTGAATTTGATAATATATAGTTTAAATGCGCATTAGCTTAACATAAGTTGTGGTTAATTGCTTCTTCCTCCGTGAATTTCTCTAAGATTCAACGGAGGATTGAAAGTCACTTTAAATTGGCTAATAAGTTAAAATAAATATTAACTCTTCCTGACTAAATTTTGTTGACGCACCTAATATGTCTCAAGTTAAAATATCCGTTTCTGTTGATGATGCTCATTTACCTCAAATTCAACAAGTCTCTAAACAATTAGAATTATGTGGGATGAATGTAGAGCAAACTCTATTAAC
This sequence comes from Johannesbaptistia floridana, assembly GCF_057440575.1. Taxonomy (NCBI): domain Bacteria; kingdom Bacillati; phylum Cyanobacteriota; class Cyanophyceae; order Chroococcales; family Cyanothrichaceae; genus Johannesbaptistia; species Johannesbaptistia floridana. The sequence goes on along the minus strand of NZ_JALKVM010000170.1, from coordinate 42,530 downwards.
TATTGGTGTTATCATAGGTTCAATTTCTAATGATAAACTTAATAGTCTTTATCAAATTGAGGGGGTTAAACATTGTGAACCTCAAGAAAGCTATCAATTAGCTCCTCCAAATTCTGATGTTCAATAAATTTATTTTAAATTTATTTACCAATACAAAATCGGCTAAATATTCTATCTAAAACCGATTCTGTGACCTCTTCCCCAGTAATTTCTCCTAACGCTTGAATTGCTGCTCTTAAATCGATTGTCCAAAAGTCTAAAGGATGCTCTTCTTTGATGGTATTTTGTACTTGAGTAAGTGCTAGATGACTACGAGTTAAGGCTTCTGCTTGTCTTTGGTTAATGGCAAAATCGAGGTTAGCTGCTGTAATTTGATTTTCTTGCACTAATTTAACAATCGCCTGTTCTAAACTGTCTATACCCTGGTTTTCAATAGCCGCAGTAGTCACAATACTAGTAATTTCTTGAGGATAATTTACTGTATCTAACTTAGTTAAATCAATTTTATTAATTACTAAAATGATTGGTAAATGTTGAACTTGCTGATAAATCTCATCATCTTCTGAGGTCCAACCCGTTACAGTATCAATGGTAAAAAGCACTAAATCAGCAGTAACCGCAGCTTGACGCGATCGCTCAACTCCTATTTTTTCTACTGTATCTGTGGTTTCCCGAATCCCCGCTGTATCTAGTACTTGAATGGGAATCCCCTCTACTACTAATTGAGATTCTATCACATCGCGAGTAGTTCCCGGTAGTTCAGTAACAATGGCGCGATCGCACCGACTCCAAGCATTGAGTAAACTAGATTTACCTACATTAGGACGTCCTACTATAGCTACTTTTAAACCATTGCGCAGTAATTCTCCTCGGGATGCTGTACTCAAAATTGTTTCAACTTCCCTAGAAACTTGTTGCAAATCAGATTTAACTTTTTCTATATCCAAAGGGGGTAAATCATCTTCAAAATCAATTCTAGCTTCAATTTCTGCGAGAATATCCAAACAGTTATGGCGCAAATTTTGAAGAGGTTGAGCGAGTTTACCCTTTAATCCTGCTAAGGCTACTGCTGCTGCTGCATTAGAATTAGCTTTAACTATTTCTAAGACACTTTCTGCTTGAGTTAAGTCTAGTCTCCCATTCAAAAAAGCCCGCAGGGTAAATTCTCCCGGTTGAGCTAATCTTGCGCCTAATTCTAAAACTAATTGCAACACCTGTTGCACAGGTATGATACCCCCATGACAGTGAAATTCTACCACATCTTCTTTGGTATAGGAACGGGGTGCCTTCATAATTAGTAACAAGGCTTCATCAATAGTAGCTGAGGTTTGGGGGTGAATAATATAGCCGTAAAGGATACGATGGGTTGACCTGGCTTGTTTACCTGGTGCGTAAAATAGTTTCTCGGCGATACTTAAGGCTTTGTCACCGGAAACTCTGACAATATTAATACTACCCTGTTGAGGTACCACCGCTGTGGCGATACCTGCTATTGTTGTACCTGTAGATGTATCCATAGTTTATTTATAAATTGCGAGGTGGAATAGGTTTCCCCTGTTTAAATCCTCTTTCTAATCTACCTAATAACCACCAAACTAACAGGGTACTAACTACTGTTAAATTACTCACTAATATTGGCACTAGTTGCAATTTATTCATATAAATTAGTAAGACTGGAGTCAAAGCCCAAATCAAACCAGAGGCGATTAACATTCCCACTCTAATTCGCTGTAGATTGAGTAAAGCTTGACTACAGCTTGCACAATGTTTAGTATGAGAGTGATAGCGATCTAATAATGATTCTTGAGATAGGGGTGGAGATAACTTACTTTCTGGAAAAGGTTGAGCTTGATATTTATTAATCCAATTATGTAAAGCTATTACGAATGAATCTGCCTTTGTTGGCAAATAAAATGCCTTAGCAAATTCTTGATTACCCCCATCACTTTCTAAATATCTTTCTTGGTAGTGGAGAAAGATTTGGTCATCTTCTAAAACACGATTTTGTCCTAAATGAGAATACCATGTGGGAGTCAGTTTTAAAAATAGCTTAGGAAACTTCGAGGCGAACTTAAAAGGAAAACGAGCAAATAAACGGCATTTTCCCTTACTTATTGGTGTAGCATATACTACTGTTAAAGTTCTTCCAAATTGTTTGGAGGTGAGGTCGTGCCACATTAAATTAGGAGCGATAAAAGTAGTATCTTGTTTGCCTAATGTGCCTCGTCGAGGACCTTCTTCCCATACTCCAGTAAAACCCTCTTTGCCAAAATTTACTACTTCTAGATTGACAGGAGCTACATTAGAGCGATTTCCCACAGTTTTGTGATGGGTATAGGGAATATGACTTGAATCCAGGACATTTTCCATGAGAGTTAGGGCATCATAGGGGATATCTCTAAAAGTATTTAAACATACCCATTCTGAAGAATCTGTTTCTAAAGCGTCTACTATGGGCAATTTAGTTGTATCGGCTAATTCTGGTGTGCCTGGATAGACAAATAGTAAGCCTTGGGCTACTTGGGTAGGTAATGAGGTAACACAAGCCCTCCGGGAGGTTTGAGCCTTTTCTCCGGGATTTTGTTGTGGGATGGCTTGACATTCACCAGTGCCAGAAAAAGTCCAACCATGATAAGGGCACTCTAGATAACCTTCTTCATTAATTCTACCTTCAGATAGAGGTGCTAAGCGATGGGGACATTTATCGATAAAAACTCGCCAAGTTTCTGTATCTTTTTCCCACCAAATTACTAAATTTTTTTCTAATAAAGTAAAAGTGTTGAGTTTTTGTTTATTTAAATCTTCTACATAATAGAGGGGATACCACACCTCTAACCAATCAAAGCGCTCTGGATTTTTACCACCCGCGGAGGATGCTTCTGCTGAATTAATGTTTTTAATATTGTCGGTAATTACGGTCATAATTAATAAAACTTAATGTCTACTTAATATTATTGTATATTTATTTTATGGTTTGAGTTTAATAATGCACTTATGAAAATACCTACTATTCAACCCTATGATAATTTTGAATTTGCTGTTCAAAGCGTTCTAGATTTTTTACATCAACGCTTAGGATTTCAGCTATGGATGTTCACGCGAGTAGAAGGAAATGACTGGGTTGTTTTACAAGCGAATGACCACGGTTATGGTGTTCAAACCGGAGATGTGTTTAACTGGTCTGATTCCTTTTGTTCGCGAATGACTAAAGGTTTAGGCCCAAAAATAGCACCAAATTCAGATCAAGTTAAGGTTTATGTAAATTCTCCTATAGGTAAAGCGGTACCGATTAAAGCTTATATAGGTATTCCAATATGCAACCGAGATGGGGAGCTATTTGGAACTCTTTGTGCCATAGATCCTCAACCTCAGTCAGAAGAGTTACATAGGGAGAGAGAGTTAATTAATCTTTTATCGAAATTGTTAACGACTATTTTGTATAATCAACTAGAAGCTGAAAAAAATGCCCGTCTTTACGAAAGGGCGGAAATGGAAGCTCAAATGGATAGTCTTACAGGTATTTATAACCGTCGTGGTTGGGATAATTTAACACAATCAGAAGAAATTCGTTGTCAACGCTATGGACAGACAATGAGTGTGATTATTGTAGATTTAGATGATTTTAAAACTATTAACGATACATACGGTCATTCTAAAGGGGATCTTACTTTACAATATACAGCAAAGTATCTGCGGGAATGTGTACGTGAGGAGGATATTGTCGCCAGAATTGGTGGAGATGAATTTGCTATCTTATTACTTGAAGTAACGGATGCAGAAACGAGAGAAGTTGCTCAACGAATTCAAGTTAAACTACATCAGGGCAAAATTAAGGTTTCTGTGGGTTGGGCAAGACGCACAGCTCATACAAACTTAGAAGAAACTATAGCTTTAGCTGATAAAAGAATGTATGAAAACAAGATGAGGCGTAGGCGGGAGGATTATTAAAGTATAGCGCTACTGCCTATGGCCTTATGACCCAATACTGCGTAGGTTTTGGATTTTGACTTTTCTTTGAGGCAAGCAGAGGAGCTTCTGAGACCGAAGCAGGGAGAGGGATTTTCGGCTTTCTCCCCCGCCCCCTGCTCCGGTGCTCCCTTGCAGTCTCAACAGATAATCTTCTTAACCTAGCAGTATTGCCTTATGACCCAAACAACAAAGCGTATCTAAGTTTACTGAGTCTCGTTCTAGCAAACGAAGGCTAAATATTGTTAAATTATTATGAAAACTTAGCTTTAATTCTTTGCCAGAGCATTTTTAATTCAGGTAATCGCAACACCAAAGCGCTTAAGAAAAACAAAATTAGAGCGACTGAAGAACTAATACCAATGTTTAATAACTGTATCCACAAGTTACCAAACCCCCAAACACTCTCTAAACCTTGACTGGTTAACCAACTACCTAACCCAGCAATAGCAGTAGCGGCAAATAAGCCAGAAATAGTAACTAACCAACTTCCCAAGGGCAATTTATTTAAGCGGCGATTTAAAATGGAGAGAAAAATCACCATAGAAATCAAATTGACCCCAATAGTGGCTAAAATCAATCCAGGAGTACCAAAAATATTCACCAACAGATAATCAAGTACACCATTTAAAAGAATATTAATAACACTAATACGAAAAGGAATAGCCCCATCACCTAAAGCATAAAATACTCTTACTAAAACATCACGCCCTAAATAGAAAAACATCCCTAAGCCATAAACCATCAACACAGGGGCAACTAACAAAGAAGCAGATTCAGAGAAAGCAAATCTTTGATAAATAACTTGAACAATTGGTAAAGCTAGAGAAATAAAAATAGCTGTTAATGGCAACATCGTCAAAGCTGTTAAAATTAATCCTTGGCGAATACGTAATTTTAATTCTTCTCGGTTTTCTGTGGCACTCAGACGGGATAACATTGGTAATAGAGGCACCAAAATCATATTAGAAATAATACCCAAGGGTGTAAGAACAATAAAATTACCGTACCGCATTGCGGCGGCCGCACCATCTAAATAAGAAGCAAAAAATAAATCTGTATACACATTGATATAAAGCATCCCTGAAGAAAGAGTAGCGGGAGCCATGATTTTGAGAACCTCAGTAACTCCTGGGGTGCGCCAATCAAAGCGTAACCGTAAGCCCCCTGTATGCGATCGCCATTGAGCGAATAACTGAGCTAACCATTGTAGAATTGCGCCAATTAGAGTTCCTCCTGCTAACACCAGACTACCGAGTTGTATATACTCAGGGGCGTTAATTGATTCTTCTAGTTGCCAAATTAGTATTGCTATTCCAATTATAATAGTACTACTAGAAAAGAGTGGACTAATACTAGGTAACCAATATTGGTCGGCAGCATTAAGTATCCCAAAGCCGATACCAATCAAGCCTGCCAGTAAAGCTAGAGGAGACATAATTCTTAATTGTGTGATAGCTATATCTCTTACTTGGGTATCTAAACCTGGGGCAAGTAAATCAATGAATAAAGGTGCAAAAATAAATAAGATAACCGTCACTAATAACAGAAAACAACTAACTAGAGTAGTGACAGTTTCGACTAAAGAAGCAGAAACTGATTTATCTTTTTTAGCTAATACACTTACCAAAGCACTATGAAATGGTCCATTAATACCTCCCAAGAGAATGAGCAAAAAGCCAGGAATCACATAGGCGTATGCGTAAGCATTAATTATAGGTCCTACACCAAAGGCGGCGGCGACTAATTGTTCTCTGATTAAACCAAAAGCTTTACTAATCAGGGTTGCTAAGGCAACGATTTTGGCAATACTAACAAAGGAAGGGGAAGATTTTTTGACCATAGGTTTTCACTCACATCTTTATTTGTCATTTCTGCTAAAGTTCTGCATCTTTTCTCTCCCTGCTTATTTATAACTACGATTTTTTCATAACTGAATTTATGATGACAAACCCTCGATTTAAAATCCAAAGCAGATATGACTTAGGTACTAATAATTATTTTGCCATCAACTAAAGCAATGAGCTGAAGCTTCAGGGGTCCTGAAGTATAGGCTGTTTCGCTAACCAAGGCAATTATTTCGTCAGGAGGTTCTTCTGCTTCGGTAATTGCTTCAACAAAGTTAACAATTGTCTTGAGTTTTCCCTCTTCAATTTGAATATCTCCGAGAATACCCGCACGACGGGCACGAAATTCTGAAGCAGCTAACAACCAATCTAGTCTAGCTTGTATTTGTGCTTCGCTCATCTCTTCTATATCGAGAGAAACTGAGGCTATTTCCTGTTCTGGGGAAAATACTTCTCTATTGGGTGTTACGTCTGTGAAAACTCTAATTTGTTCTTCTCCTGCGGCATAGTTTTCGGCGGCGAGAATACGCACCACATATTCTTCTCCATCATCTATTTCTCTGGCTAATTGTTTGACTTGAGATTCAGTAATTTGTACGATTCTTTGATATTTTTGAATATTATCAAGATTAGCGGCTTTAATAGCCGTTTGATTGGCTTGTCGCAGTAAGAAGTTAATTGCTTCGGTAACGGCTTCGGGGTCTAAAATTTGTACCACATTGAAGGCTAAAACTTGTCCTCTGACAATAGCTATTTGACTTTCTCGTAGTGTTTGATACTCTTGGTAGTATTGTTCAAGGGTATTTACTTCTCGATTCAAAAAGCTAATCTGTTCTTCTAATTCTTTTAATTGCTGTTGTTGGTTTGCTAATCGAGTATTTTTCCTGGTGATTGCTTTATCGAGGATTCTAATTTTTTGATCTCTTTCTTTTATAGTTGTTTGTAGAGCTTGTTGTTGTCGGGCTAATTGTTCGATGGTTCTTTGTCTTTGTACTAAGTCTTGGTTTTGATTTTCTATTTGTGCTGCTTGATTAGCGATAGTTTCTTTGGAGGAGGCGATTTGCTGATTTAATTGTGTTCTCAACTCAATTAATTCTTCTCTTTCTGTAGCTAAAGATTCTACTTCCTCTTCTAAGCTAGAGACTTGTTGCCTGACTAATTCTAGTTCAATGTTTGCTTTTTGGAAGTTTTGATTTAATTCAACTAAATAATCTTCTATTGCTTCTTTTTCCTGTCTAGCTATACTTAGTTGTTGTTCTATTTCTTTTTTTTGCTCAGTTACTTGCGACAATCCCCTCTGAGCTTCTCTGCGTTCTTTACGAATTTGATCAATTTCAAATATTCCTTTCCGTAAGTTTTCACTTAAACTAAAGAGAATGCCCAGAGTTGATGCGGCAATTACTAATCCGGTGAAAATTGTTACTAACATAGCGGTTTGCCGAGGACGTAGATTAAATATTCTTAGTCTGGCTTTACCTACTTTTGTTCCTAGGCGATCGCCTAAAGCTGCGATCGTTCCACCTAATACTATGATTGCTATTATTAATACTAAAGCACTGGTGGTCATATATAGCTTTAGGCAAACTGTTGACTCAATACTACTGGATTATGTACTGTTATTTTTTTCTTATGAATTGAAATCATTTCTTCTTGTCTTAATTCTCCTAGTAAGCGAGTTACTGTTACGCGGGTTGATCCTATTGCTTCTGCGATCGCCTGGTGAGACAATTTTAAATCTATTCTAATTCCTTCTGTTGTTGGTACGCCAAAATCGCGACATAAAATCAACAAAAAACTTACTAAACGAGAACCCATATCTCGATGTGCTAAAGTTTCTATCATCATTTCTGTTTGTAAAATTCTTGACGATAGTCCTTGTAGCATTAACATTGACAGTTCTGGATTATCTTTCAGAGATTTGCGGAAATTGTCGATTGGAGCACTTAATAGTTCTACTGGTGTAAAAGCTACTGCGTGATAAAAGCGGTCTGATTTTTCCCCTGTAATTAGTGATAATACTCCAAAAACGCTATTTTCTCTTAGTAAAGCTACAGTAATTTCTTCTCCTGCTTCATAAACTCGGGATAGTTTTACAGCACCTTTTAACAAAAAATAGACTCTTTCTGCTGGATCTCCCGGAAAAAATATAGTTTTCCCGCGATCAAAGCTTTCTACTACGGGGGGGTATATTCCCCCTCCTACTTGGCGGAAAACGGAGGCTAAAGGTTTATCTTGACTTACGGATAGTTCCATTATAGTTTTAGTTACTAAAAAAGCTTTACATTAATCAAAGATTAGAGCTACAGATTTTACAGAATAATTTTACACCCTTTGGTATAGCATTATACTTTTTTTTTAGAGAATATTTAATATCTGTTCAAATAGTTCTTCTTCATATAATATCAAGAGATTGTCAACTTTAAATTTAAAAACATTTTCAACTACACCACTATGTTAAACTTATCAGGGAAAAAAGCTTTAGTCACTGGAATTGCCAATAACCGCTCAATTGCTTGGGGTATTGCACAACAACTAAACAAAGCTGGAGCCGAATTAGGTGTTACCTATTTACCGGATGACAAGGGACGTTTCCAAAAAAAAGTAGGAGAATTAGTAGAACCTCTTAATCCTACTCTATTTCTCCCCTGTGATGTCCAAAATGACGAACAGATTAGAGAAACTTTTGCCCAAGTCAAAGAAAAGTGGGGTAACTTCGATATTCTCATTCACTGTTTAGCTTTTGCTAACAAAGAAGATCTCTCAGGAGACTTTAGTAATGTTAGCAGAAAAGGATTTAGTACCGCCTTAGATGTTAGTGCCTATTCTCTTACTAGCTTAGCTAAAGAGGCTAAACCCTTGTTTAATCCAGGTAGCAGTATAGTTACCCTTACTTATATAGGCGGTGTTAAAGTAGTTCCCAACTATAATGTGATGGGTGTGGCTAAAGCTGCTTTAGAGATGAGTGTTCGTTATCTCGCAGCCGAGATGGGACCTAGTAATATCCGGGTTAATGGAATCTCCGCAGGACCAATTCGTACTTTGGCTTCTTCGGCGGTAGGGGGTATTTTAGATATGATTCGCCATGTAGAAGACAAAGCACCCCTAAAACGTACTGTGACTCAAGCTGAAGTGGGAAACACTGCTGCATTTTTATGTAGCGATTTAGCTAGTGGCATTACTGGACAAATTATCTACGTAGATGCAGGTTACGAAATTATGGGTTTTTAGGCAAAAAAATTGTAGCGATCTCCCAAAAAACCCCAAAGGCGATCGCTACCCAGAAAAAATCAACAGGAAATTGTGAACAATAAACAAACTTAATTAAACCAACCTAGTTACTTTAGGATAGGTAAAATGATGATGAGAGAATGCTTTTTTAGCTCGTTTAATTAAATCAGTTTGATAAATAAATTCGTCTCTAGCGTCTATGGGATAGCTTTTTAGTTTCAAGAGAATACCCCAGGGTTTTTGTTCAGCGATAACCACTACAGGCATTTTAACTTGAGTATATTTACTAGCGTAAGCAACTCGATAGAGAAGATGTATTGCTAAGTCTAAATCATTTTCATGGGCAAGATAAAATTTTGTCACAACTTGGGCTTCTAATTGACCAGCATTAGAGTTAGAAACTACATTTGTCCAAATTAAATTGTGAGGAATAATTAATATAGAATCGTCGGGAGTACGTAAACGAATGCTGCGTAATCCATAGTTAATTACTTCTCCGTAGTGTTCATTGATTTGAATGCGATCGCCTACCTTGTAAGGACTTTCAAATAAACTAACTAATCCAGCAATTACAGCACTAGCATAGTCTTTAAAAGCAAAACCCAAAGCTACAGCAACCGTACCAGTCAAAGCAAAAATATTTTCTCTAGACAAGTTAATAAATAAATTAACTAGAATAGTTACTGCTATCAGCAAAACTACTGTGCGGAAAAAAGGCAGAGATTGTTTAATCCCTAAACGCCATTCTCGCTTAACTCGTTCGGAGAACCAATTAATTAGTTTTTCTAATAAAATTATGGCTAAGTAAGCAGCAACAATTACTAAGACAGCTTGAGTAATCTTACTAACAGTTATTTCATTTAATAATTTTTCTGCTTGATTTTTAGTTTCTGAAGTAATATCATCCCCAGATTGAGCTAAAATCAAGCTGTTCAACTCCAAGATCATGGTTTATTCACCAATATAAAAATTATTGCCGTCCAGTTCTTCTTTTACTTTAGGATAGTAGATAGGATTTAATCGAAATAGTTGTGAATCTTCTTCAATTATTCCTTGACTGTACAACTTTTGTAAACCATTTTGTACAGTAGCGGGGGGATCTCCAAGAGTAACAGCTAAATGTTCTAAAGTAATTTCTTGATGTAGCAATAGAGAATAAAGTAGATAGTGATCTTCTAAAGATAAGTTTGGTAATTTTGGTAAGGTAGGAACTTTAGTAACAAGTTGTGAAGAGTCAAAGGCAAGAGAATGTCTCAGTAATTGCGCGGCTACAGTACTTAGACCGTGGGAAACAACTTTTAATTGCTGAAAAAACTCAGTTTTTTTATCTGGCGCGAGATCTTGATCTAAATCAAAATTTACGTTTATTTCTTCCATCACTGGAGTTAACCAAGCTTCTAATTCTTCCCTGTCTAAACTAGGTATCACAAAAGTTTTTGGACAATAGGCATGTAGTTGACAGACACAATTAAGATAGTTCCAAGCTATTTGATTACAGGAAATTATCCAAAATCTAGAAGAATCAGCTAAGATATTTTTTTTCAGGGAATCAATACCGTTTAATCCCGATACTGAGCGTAAAAAACACCATTCTAAGCTAGGAATAACCACTATTTCTTTTAATTTTTCTTGATGATAAATACTAACTTTTCCTAGCTGTTGTCTTAATTTTTCAGCAATTTTATTAATATCTTCTGGTCTTTGTAACCATTCTAACCAAGTAATTGGTAAATTAATTTCTGTTGATAGTTCTCCTAAGCTTTCTGTAATAATTTCTCTCCTTGATTCTACTGAATTGCTAATAATTGTTAGAGAATTACCAGGCTGATCTGGTTTTTTTTGCCATTGTTTAATAGCATTATTAATTTCTTCTGTAGTTTTTTCTTTGGTAGCTTTACATGGAGATAAATTTTTTACTAACTTATTGAGTTTATCGCTTATTTCTGGAGGAATATCTTCTAAAGATTGAGGGAGAATAATTTCTTTTTGAGTATCTTGAGAAAACCAATTAGTAAATTTATCTTTATATTTTGAATACCAGTTTTTTAGTTTATTTTCTGGTTGCTCATTGTTATTCATATTTAAGTAGGTAGTCAAAATTAAACGTAAAATAGAAAAAGTAAGGAGGTTTTAATTTAACTAAATTTCCTGGTATTCAAGCTTGGATAAAAAGAGTTAAGTCTCAACCTAATTACATTTCTATAAATTCATGAAATTTTCCTACACTGAGGCTTGAGGTACAGTGTAGGTTTGTTAACTTCACTCTTTAATAGTTCTCATGGTTGGAAACATCACAATATCTCTGATACTCTTAGAATTGGTTAACAGCATAGCTAGTCGGTCTATTCCAATAGATATTCCCACACAGTTGGGCAACCCAAGAGATAAAGCTTGAATAAAATCGGTATCCATGGGATGAGCTTCATCATCTCCTGCCTCTCTTTGAGCTATTTGTTGTTGAAAACGTTCAAATTGCTCTTGAGGATCATTCAATTCCGAAAAGCAATTGGAAAACTCTTTTCCATCAATAAACAATTCAAATCTTTCTGTATATTGAGGTTGATGCCGATGACGTTTAGCTAAAGGGCTAACTTCCACGGGAAAATCGATGACAAAGGTAGGTTGAATCAAGGTTTCTTCTACTTTTTTATCAAATACCGCATAAAGTAAATATCCTAAGTTTTGTTTCTCTAAATCAGATAATTTTATATTTAATTTCTCTACTGCGGTAAGTGCCTCAGATAAATCTAATTGCTCAAAGTCTAAACCAGTTTCATCTTTTACTGCTTCCACCATGGTTTTGATTTGCCAGTGCTTTCCTTTTAAATTAGGAAGTTTGTCACTATAATCATATTGACGTTCAAAATTGATAATCTTATCACCATATTCTATTTTGGTTTTGTCAAGACCTACAGACTCAATAGCAAAGACAATAATACTTTCGATAAGTTCGATGGCGTCATAGTAGTCTCCATAAGCTTGATATGCTTCTAGGGAAGTGAATTCGGGATTGTGGGTATTATCAATCCCTTCATTTCTAAAGACTCTTCCGATTTCAAAAACTTTTTCAAAGCCGCCACAAATTGCTCTTTTTAAGAATAATTCTGGAGCAATTCGTAAGTATAAATCAATATCTAAAGCATTATGGTGTGTAATAAAGGGTCTAGCGGCTGCACCTCCATATATTGATTGGAGAATCGGCGTTTCTATTTCATAAAATCCTGCATTACACAAATAGGTGCGAATGCTTTGAACTATCTTACTGCGCATCACAAAACGATTGAATGCCTCTGAATTAGAAGCCATATCCATTTCACGATGGCGACGGCAAATTTCTGGATCGTTGATTCCATAGTAGGAGTCAGGAAAAGGAATAGTGGCTTTTGACAATAAAGTAAGTTTCTTGGCTTGTATTGATAATTGTCCCCTGTTGGTACAATATCCCACTCCTTCTACTCCAATAAAATCTCCTTCATCAAGAAGTTTTCCTACTTGTTTGAAGTCTAAACCTTCTTCTCCAAGAAGTTCGCTTTTACTGGCTAAAATCTGGATTTTGCCAGCTATGTCTTGCAAATCTATAAATATCAGTTTACCACTATCACGTTTAGAAACAATTCGTCCACAAACTGTGATGGGAATTTGATTGGGGTCTGCTTTTCCCTTTTCAATTTCGTTTCCTGGCTGACTAAATAACTCTATAATTTGCGCTGAGGTATGTGTTCGGGAAAATGATTGGCTAGGATATGGGTTAATTCCTTGTTCTCGCAAGAGACTAACTTTCTGAGAACGTGCATCCGCTTCACTTTGAGACATTTAGTTTTAAACTCCGTAATTTTTTGAGACAGTTAATTAGTTTAACGTTTTTAGGTTAATTCCTTTTGTAATTTTTTTGCTATCTTTATAGCAGATCTTATCTTCGCTAGTAGCATGAATTTAACTCACTTAATCTCATGAATAAACCAGGGGAATATTAAGATTAGTTAAGTAATTATAGCAGTTGCCATAACTTCATTGGAGAATTCCAACAGCTAAAACCATTCTTAGAACTGGTAGCGGGTTTAACATCAATTCTCTTACTCATTACTTCCTCACTTCAAAACTTCAAAACTCAACCACAACCAGTAACTTTGGGTAAAGATGCTTTGGTCTGAGATATTCTAACATCGGTACGCTTTGACTGATATTTTTTGCAACAGAACCGAAATCACCATTATGACTAACCAGCGTGTTACTATTGACTGTAGATATTTCTAAATCATGAGAAGATTGACTATGAACTACAGAAATTATATTACGATCGAACCAAACAAACGGGGTGGTAAGCCTTGTGTGCGTGGCTTGCGCATTACGGTTTATGAGGTTCTTGAATATTTGGCTTCTGAGATGACAGAAGCAGAAATTCTTGATGATTTTCCTGATCTAACACGAGAAGATTTAAAGGCTTGTATTGCGTATGCCGCTGATCGTGAACGTCGGTTAATTATCGCCCCTTTATCCCCATGAAGTTACTATTTGACGAAAACTTATCGCCTAAATTGCCGAATCGTTTGATTGAGCTTTTTCCTAACTCACTTCATGTTCGAGATATAGGAATGAAAGCGACAATTGATCCGATAGTTTGGGATTATGCAAAAGACAACAACTTAATGCTCGTCTCGAAAGACTCCGATATGCACGATCTGAGTTTAGTCTTTGGGAGTCCACCAAAAGTCATTTGGCTACGAATTGGGAATTGTTCCACATCACAAGTTGAAAATTTGCTTCGTCGAGAGTTTAACACGATAAAATTATTTTATGAAGATGAAAATTCATCGTTACTTGCTCTTTTATGAGAACTGGTAGCGGGTTGCATGAAAGAAAGAAAATTGCCTGAAAAGCTATTAATATAAAGACTTGCACTGATTCATTTTGATGACCATCTTTCCTAACATTAGAAGAGTGACATTGAGGACAATCCATAAAATTTTATCAGCTTTCTTTACTTACCTTATTCTAGCTAATCCACTGTTCACTCAGCAACGCCCTTTTTCTGAGGTTAATTTAGTACATAAGTACTGGTGCTTTGATATGAGTTAATACTCAAGCTAATTTTTTGCCAATCACAGCTTTTTCGGTTATATTTTGGGAATTCATAGCATTAAACTTTTATCTTATAAATGTTACATAAAAACCGATTTGATTTTCTGTCGCTACCTAAAAGTTTATCTTTTATATTTCCTTATATAACTTTACTTTTGTGGATACTTCCACTATTACTATTTAGTTCTGAAAGTAATAGTTTAATGGCTCATGATGAAGGACTATATGCTTTGAGAGCACGTCAAATGTTTGATTCTGGAGAGTGGATACATCCCTGGGAAACTGCCCATCACAAAACACCCGGTTTTTATTGGGCGATCGCCTGTTTTTATAGTATTTTTGGAGTTAATGAAACTAGTGTCAGACTACCTAGCATGATTCTAGGAATTTTGAGCACCTTAGTGTTGTACGAAATTGGTAAAATTATTCTCAATAAGAGAATTGCTTGGTTAGCTGCGGCAATTTTAAATGTACAATTTCTTTGGTTACAATATTGTCGATTAGGCACTCCTGATGTAACCATGATTTTTTTGACTCTATTATCTCTGTGGTCTTTACTTCAAGGAGAATTAAACATAAAATATCGTAACTTGTGGGTATTTATGGCGGGGATTAGCTGGGGATTAGGCTTTTTAATAAGAGGGTTTATGATTATTTTGCCAATAGTTGCTTTATTGCCATACTTATTAGCAAAACATCGCCAGCATCGTCATCTATTCAATCCCACTTTATATTTAGGATTAATAATTAGTTTAATTCCTAGCTTTGTCTGGATTTGGCAAAGCTTTTTACACTATGGTAGTGATGGTTTTCAGGAATTATTTAAATTTCTTTGGCGTTTGAGTTCCGAAGAACGCAATAATAATAATATTTTTTTTTACTTTTGGAATGTACCTATTAAATCTTTTCCTTGGTCATTTTTATCAATTTTAGGTTTTATTTTAACGATTCGTAACTCTACAATGGCTTACAAATCCATCTTAGTTGGCTTCCCTCTAACCCTATTAATAGAACTTAGTATTTTTTCTACACGCCTACCTCATTATAGTCTTTGCTTATATCCATTTACTGCTTTTTTAGCAGCTCTAGCTTTAGACTGGTTGGCTAGACAAATGAAACAAAAAAATTATAGTAAATTGTTAAACACTCTTAGTTATTTTCTAGGAATCATCGGTTTATTATTATTATTAGCAGCTTTAATTCTTACTCTTAGAGGCGATCATAATTTGCGCTCCTATATTAATATTGGTATAGCTACAGGTAGTGGTTGGTTAATTTTATTATTAGTCTGGATTAATCGTCACAATTGGGGGAATATTTCCCTAACCACAAATTACTGGATAACTTGTTGGTTGGTTACTCCCTGGCTTGCTTTAGCAGTAGCAGGAAGTAATGGTTTAATTGGTGATTATAATCCAGAAGTTAAAGGGTTTTTTCAACAATCTGAGATACAACAACTGTTAGATAATAATCAAGTGGATTTTGTTGATGTAGGTGGTAAGACGGGAGTTTTGCTAAATTTTTATACTCCTAAATCTGCTCAACAATTAAAAGAAGTAACAGAACTTTCCTCTAATAGCTATATTTGGATATCTAAGGAAAAAGAAGATAATTTATCTATTCCTTATCGTGTTTTGGGAGAAGTAAAAGATTATCGATTCATTAAGCTATTATCCTTGGAATGATTAAATTAGCTTTCTGGAATAATTGTGTTAATTACAATAATGCTCAAAAAGCCTAAGAGTGTAGACATGCCAACAATGGAGCCTCCTATAGCATAAGCCTCCGGTAGCATAGTTTCTGCGATAACTGTAAGCATTGCTCCAGCTGCTATAGACTGAAGTAATGATATCATTGATTCCGGGGCATTAAAAAAAATAACACTACCTACGGCAGCCAAAATGCCAGTGACTAACATAATTGAAGTCCACATAACCAGAATTTTGGTTACACTGAAACCTTGTTCTCTCATCCCTTCAGAACTAGATAAAGCTTCAGGGTAGTTAGACATAAATAATCCTGCTAATAAAGAAGCACTGATAGGATTACTCGCTAAATGAGCGCCAATTGTTAAGGCTTCGGGAATGCCATCCATAAGTAAGCCTAACCAGATAGCCATGGGGGCATCTTGATGTTCTTCTGTTTCCTTCATATTTCTAGCTGAGGGAATCAGATGTTCTGCATTCATTTGTTTTAAGGCTATTTTTACCCAATCTCCTGCTTTACTAGAACTTAACTTTTGTCGATTTTCTAAATATTTTTTAAGTTTAGGTTGTTTTAAAAAGTCTTGAACAGCTATTTCTAAACTGAGAGATTGTTGTAGCATTTCACTAAAGTCTTGTTGTCTCAACATCCAAAAACTAACATCGGTTTTGGCGATCGCCGTTACTGTATGGAGACTTTTTGTCACAAATGATAATTCCCCAAGGGCATCTCCACCAGTTAAGACAATAGGCTGCTTTTTAACTTCACTCTTGTAAATAATTTCTACTTCTCCAGTATGAAGGATATAGAGGCGATCGCACATATTTTCCGGTTGAAAAAAAACAAAACCACTGTCTTGATTTTGATAAATTAAACGACTAGCGATATCTTCTAAATCTTCCTCTGGCAAGTAACTAAACACAGGAAAGCGATTAATTTGGCGACTTAACTGCAAAAATTCTGTTTTTTTTTGTTCAATTTCCACTGCTGCCAGAATTTTCCTCTCTTTTTTTAAAGCTAGTATCGCCGCATATACCCAAGCCTTAATTTCATCGACACTTAACCTTTGTCTCGTATGTAAATAATTAGCAATTTCTTCACTTTGTAAAAAGTTAGTAGTAATTTCTAATAAATTAGGCGATACTTCTAACAAATCTTCAAAATCTGGACGTGGTAGAATATTTACCTTGGTATCCTTAACAGTCACTGCTACTGTTTGGTGAGGACTACCAGTAAAAAAAGCTAACTTACCAAAAGTGTCGTTAACACTTAATTTTGCCATCAGCTCTAAATTATTGTTAGGATCTAACAAATTTACTTCACCTTTTTCTATAATATAAAGACTTTCACTAGAGTCTCCTTGACGATAAAGAGTTGTGCCTTCAGGATAGCTTCCTAGTAGTAAGTTTTCTGCTAATTTTTGCCGCCATGCTGGTTCTAAATCCCTAAATAAATTAATTCGCTTCAATTGACTAGCTTTTTTGGTAAACTGTTGACTTTGTTTTTCGCTCAAATGTACTAAAGTTGTTGAAGATTTGCGTAAAAATCCTCCTGAGTTATTAACAACTTTATTAATCATGGTAAAAAATAAACTACCAATGATTGAACCAACAACTAATTCTATAATATGTCCTTTTTCTCTAGCACTGCCCACTAAATCAATAACCAATGCTGAAAGTAAAGCTCCAGCGCCAAAAGCCATTAAAAAAGCGAGTATACGATTTCTTGGACTCCAAATTAGAGAAGTGAATGCTCCTAGAGGCATAGAAAAAGCACTAATAATCCCTACGATAAAAGCAGAATAAACTAAAGATTGTGACACAGGTATATCCTCAATAATAAAACTTAAGTAAATGATATAATTTAACCATCAACACTTACCTGTTTTTTATAACCCAATTTCTTCAGTAAACATTCATCAATTAATATTTTCTTAAAGTAGTTTAAGATTAACAGGGTACTTTTAAAAATACATGTTGTATTTAAGATTGTATCCGAAGTACTCCTCTACGTATAAATATTACTTTTCTGCTAAAAAGCTAAGGGGTTATGGATTTAAAGAATATATCTCAACCTTTCTTTTTTCTATTAAAGCGAGTTGTGACCAGGTAGCATTTAGTTTTTTTGAAATAATCTTTTATTTCCGATAACCAGTGACTATATAAGCAACTCTTTGACCGATATTAGTAGCATGGTCTGCCATTCTTTCTAGGTGACG
Organism: Johannesbaptistia floridana; assembly: GCF_057440575.1. Lineage (NCBI taxonomy): Bacteria > Bacillati > Cyanobacteriota > Cyanophyceae > Chroococcales > Cyanothrichaceae > Johannesbaptistia > Johannesbaptistia floridana. Next base: position 24,488 of record NZ_JALKVM010000170.1, on the reverse strand, counting down.
GATTACTAAAGCGAGAAGTAGAGTAGGTTCTATTGAACCTTTTATATCTCGCTGAGCAGACAATTGTTGATACAATTGTTCATAGGCATCATCTACGGTATCATCTAGCTTTTTTACTGATAGTCCACTAGTAGCATCGGAGTTAGCTAATGCTTCTAAACTAGTTGCCAACATAAATTGAGCATGATAAGACATAGGCTGAATCTTGCTTAATAAAGGATGAGGTGGATAGCAAAACAGCTTTACGGCAATTTCGGTTAAATCTTGAGCATAATCGCCAATTCTCTCTAAATCTCTAACTAATTGCATAGAGGCACTTAGGGAGCGTAAATCTTTACCCATTGGCGCTTGTAAAGTAATATTCATGGCGCAGTCTAACTCTATTTGACGATAATACTGATCTATTGTTTTGTCAAGACTAATTATTTGTTTAGCTGCATCTAAATTACCTTCAAATAGACATTGATGACTGAGACGAAAAGATTGCTCCACAAGGGATCCCATCCTTAAAACATTTTCTTCAACCTTTTTTATGGAGGGGTTAAAGTGAGCAAAATCACTAGTACTAGTATTATTGTGAGGTTTATTATCCACAGGAATTGTTTATAAGGCAGATAGCTAGTATCTAAAGAGGATAAAGGAGGAATTTAGGGATTTATAGTAATAAATCACTATTGCTGATGTTGTCAGTTTAACTTCGTCTTTTGCTAAACAATCATTTATCTTTCTGATTATAAAAATAATTAAATAGAAAGATAGATTTACTGACTCTGATGATATTATAACTAATTTTTTTGAGGTATAATTATTTGCAGCCAACTACCACCAGTTTCAGGATGATTTTGTGCTTTAATTTCTCCGTGATGAGCTTTAATAATTTGTTCTACAATACTTAAGCCTAAACCACTACCTCCCGCATTAGTTTGTTGTCTAGTGCGAGAAGGATCGCCACGATACAAACGCTGAAAAACATAGGGTAAGTCTTGAGGGACAAACCCTGCGCCTGAATCTACTATATCAATTTTTACTTGATTAGAGTCAAGAAGTTCTAGTGAAACTTCAATCCTACCATCGAGAGGACTATGTTTGATATTATTATCAAAGAGATTGAGAAAAACTTGGGTAAGACGAGAGCGATCGCCATCTATCTCTATATCTTTATCTCTCTCTAAATCTAAGCTTATTCTTTTTTGCATAGCTAGGGGTTCAATAGTTTGCCATGCTGTTAAAATAACTTCTCGTAAACTTAAACTTTGATAATCAAGAAAAGCTGCGGGATTGTCATTAATTTTGCTCAATTCTAACCAATTTTCTACTAATTCAATTAAACGTTTTGTTTCTTTGAGCATTTTGGTTACCCACTTTTTTTCAGGATTCTCTAAACGCTGTTCTAAAGTTTCTGCTACTAAATTTATCGCAGTTAGGGGAGTTCTCAGTTCGTGGGTCAAATCAGAAAAAGCTCGTTCCCGTAATCTTTCTGCTTCAATAATTGGTTGTTTGTTTTCGATAAATACCCCTACTTTTCCCTTTAACAAAGGAAAACTATAACCTTTGAGAGTAATTGCTTTAATTTGATGTGGATTTGTTGAGTCTTTGGTATAAAATTCCCAAGTGTCTACTTGAGGCTGTTGGTATTGACGAGTTTTTTGTATCAGTTGATCTAATTCATAGGAGCGTACTAACTCCAATAGTAAACGTATTGGATGATTCTGCCAACTGGTTATTTTTAGTAACTCTTGGGCCTTGTGATTACAAAATACTAGTTGATTATCCTTGTCAACTTGTAGATAACCTAGAGGTATTTTAGAGATTAAATCATAACAAGTGTGTAATTCTTGTTTTTGTTCTTTGACTAATTCTTCAAATAGATAAAATTGTCGGCGTACTTGCCAAGTTATAGATAGAGAAACTTGACTATCGTGTTCTACAGATAATGAACTTAAAATTTGTTTTAAACGCCGTTTTAGGCGACGTTCTCTGCCATAGAAAATAACAAAGCCTATCGCCAAACCTAAACAAAAGCTGATCAAGGGAAAAGAAATCATGCTTTTTAGCCAAAGCGATAGCCAAAACCGCGTACAGTAATCAAATATTCTGGTTCACTGGGATTGATTTCTAGCTTTTCTCTTAACCAACGAATATGTACATCTACAGTTTTAGTATCTCCAATAAAATCTGGTTCCCATACTTGTTCGATTAGCTGTTCTCGGGACCAAACTCGGCGAGGATAACTTATGAATAAGTCTAGAAGTTTAAACTCTTTGGGAGATAGGCTAATTTCTCTACCTCTAACTATAACACGACATTCATCCCCAAAAAGAATCACGTCGCGAAATTGACGCATTGGTGATTTAGATAAATATGTGTAGTTTTTGCGACGTAATAAAGCAGCGCAACGCGCTACTAATTCTCGCACACTAAAAGGTTTAGTTAAATAATCATCTGCGCCTATTTCTAAACCCCTCACTCGGTCTGCTTCGGTTGCTTTAGCGCTGATAATTAAAATAGGTATTGTGCTACCTTGGTAACGCAATAGTTTACAAATATCTAAGCCGTTAACAAACGGTAACATTAAATCAAGAATCACGAGTTCTAGGGGACATTCTCCCGTAGTTACCTCAGGACTCTGCAATAATTCTATGGCTTTGCGTCCATCAGAAGCCACTACAACCTCATATCCTTGTTCTTCTAAAGCTAAAATGACCATATCGCAAATTAGCTCTTCATCTTCTATAAGTAAAATACGACTTCTAGGAGTAGATTCACTACTTGAGGCAAGAGAGGCATCCTTTGGCAATTCTAACGATAACATAAAATAACACCTAATTTCTCTTTAATGTAATCATATATATCAGGAGATAGTTTAAATTTAGATTAAACTAAGCTTAAGATTAACACGTACTTGGTTTAAATACTCTGGTATTAGTGAGCTTAGTAGCTAATTAATATTGTTTACTAATCAAGAAAGCTAAACCAATTGTATCACCAGTAGAGTCTTCAATGCCCCGGTATTTGTAGCAATTAACATTTGCTCTAGTTTAGTGACCTCACATCACTCGCACCAGTAGGGGCGCTCATTCAAAGCGCCCTAAATTAACCCGAGAAAAAGTTTATTTTTTGATCCTTGGCTGTAGCGAGAGACAATTTTCTCAGGGGGATCTAGTATAATAAAAAATCATCTCCAGAAAATGATCACAGATTTCTGGAGATTGAAATAGCCCTTATAAACAAGCAGGGGAGCTTGGTGAGTAGGGTGCAGGGTGAGAGAAGCTTTCAAACTATACTAGATTATGCTAATTGAGGAATCACTCTTGACAAATTGCTTTTAATCTCTTCTATATCTTCAGGAGTCCTATTGTCCATAGCCATGGTTAAGAGTGATAAACTAATTTTTACTGCATCATCTCGGTTAATAATAAAGCATAATTCTTCTGTTGCGTCTAAAACACTGGGTAGTTTTTGAGGGTTTTCTACATCAAAAGTTAAATGAATGGCAGAAGAATCTTGTTGACCTGGTTCGGGTTGATCTTCTAATATTGATATTTGACGCCCAGTAACAGTAAAACTGCTGACATTACTCATTACTGTGACTTGACCAGTTTTCAGGGGTTGAGTTACTAATTTAGTAGTCATTGACAATATCTCCTAGATAATTTTGTAAATATTTTATTGACATGTTTTAACTAACCACTTTTTGATTTTTAGCAATCATTGCTTGTGGATTAGTGGCTAATGGTTGCCAAGTTTTCAATAGGGATAAACCAAATAATAAACGGATGCCTAACTTCTCAAACCATGGCATACCTAAGCCTAAACGCATTTTCAGCAGAAAATATTCTTCAAAGGCCGCTTTAACCCAGTTTACCCAACTTCCTCTTACTGCGTAGGAATAGCGTCTTTTACCTGTAACCGGATCTGGTAATACGGGGGCAGCTATGTAGGCTATACCTGTATCCCCATATTCAGCAAAACAAAGGGCTTCTAGAGTGGGTGTGGTTAAGGGTTGTTTGAGAGCACCTAATTCTACAGCAATATTGTGAGCTACTGCCGCTCCCATAGCTTCAGTCATTTCTCCACTTTTTGGTAAACCAATGGGCACTGGTGTTTTGTCTGGTTGTTCTAAATTAACGGCTACCCCTAAGGCATAAATATTGGCAAAATCTGGATGTCTTTGAGAGGGTAAGATGGGCACAAATCCTTTCTCTGTTGTTAAGCCTGGTACTTCTTTGAGAAATTTAGCTCCTAAGAAAGAGGGTAATATCATTCCATATTTAAAGGGAATTTGACGACCATCCCCTAAGCTGATAGTTTGCTCCTCTATTCTGCTAATTCTAGCATTGGCGATCGCTTTAATTCCTTTTTCCGCCATTAGTTCTTTGGTTAATTTCTCAGCATTTTTAATTCCTGCTACTCCTGTATGCCCAATATAGGGCTCTGGAGACACGTAGGTAATTTCTACTTTGTCTCTAATTCCTTTTCTCCGTAATTCGTAATCTGCCATGAACACAAATTCATAGGCTGGTCCAAAACAACCTATCCCTGGCATTGCCCCTACTACTAGTGGTCCTGGATTTTTGAGAAATTCTAACCAAGCTTCTCTAGCCTGCAACGCATGTTCAGGTGTACATACCGACTGGGTGTAACCTCCGTGGGGCCCTAGTCCTGGCATTTCTGCAAAGTTTAACGATGCTCCTGTGGCGATCGCTAAATAATCGTAATTTATACTTTGATTTCCTGCTACTGTAATTGTTTGGCTTTGACTATCTAGGTTTGTTACTTTTCCTAATACCCATTCTATCCGGTGTTTTTTCGTTAATTTCTCTAAGTCTAGTTGAATATGTTCTAGGGGTTTCATATTCAATGCCACCCTAATCAATCCCGGAATAAATGTAAATTCTGGCTTATCCGAAATCAGAATTACATTATCTTCTTTGGGCAAATAATGCCTTAGTTCATAGGCTGTCGGTAATCCTCCGAGTCCTCCTCCAATTACTACAACATTAGCCATTGATATATTCCTCTGGTTTTTCTTGATTATTATCTATCAACAATAAGCTTCATGATCGTGAACACTCACTTTTTTTGACAATTTATTAATTATTTACCTAATTAAGCTTATCATGCAATCATCATATCATAATTTAACTATTTGTCAAAATAAGTAAAACAAAACTTCAAAAAACCATCTTCACTGATCCCCGATGAGGAGAAATTTATAATCTCCATGTATGATAAAGTGTTAAAAAATAATTTAATTTTTACTTGACTAAAATGAACAAGTAGTTATATGATTATAGCAAGGAGCCTAAAATAAGGCTTATCACTACCTCAAGAAAAAAGAGGAACTATATATGAATCACTTCAGTAAAATACTAGACATGAGCTTTGAAGAAGCAATTGAACAAGTAACTCAGGCTCTCAAAGAAGAAGGAATGGGTGTTCTTACAGAAATCGATGTGCAAGGTGCCTTCAAAAAGAAACTTAATGCAGATTTTCGTAAATATAAAATTTTAGGAGCTTGTCATCCAGGCATCGCCTATAACATGTTGCAAGAAGATGACAAAGCGGGAGTCTTCTATCCATGTAACGTAGTTGTCCAAGAACATGAAGATGGCCGAGTAGAAGTTTCAGCGGTAAATCCAATCATCATGTTTTTAACCATTCACAGTCCTAAAGCGAAAGAAATAGCCATTGAAGCCAGTGAAAAAATGCAGGCAGTCATGGAACATTTAAATAAACCAGAACTAGTAACTCAAACTTAATTTAACTTAAAGGAGGAAATAACTATGTTTAATAATGTTGGCATAGTTGATCGTATTATGCGTATTCTGTTAGGGAGTATCCTAGCCTATTTAGGAATATTTATTTACAGTGGTTCAGTTCTTAGTATAGGTTTAACCGTTGGTGCGGGTATTTTAGGCATTAGTGCGTTAGCTGGTTCTTGTGCCCTTTATGGTTTATTAGGAATTAACACTCGTAATCCTCAAAAAAACTAAATAAATTTCTAGCTATTTACCAATTATCGTAAAAAGGTACTGGGTGCAAGATCTATGCTAACTAAAGATAAAAGCCAATAAAAACACAAGAACTGGCAGAGAAATAAGCATATCTCTTGAAGTACCTATAGCTGACTGTTAAGGTTTAATTATGAGAAAGATAAAAAGAAATTGGAGACTTTCTCCTGATGGGGTTATTTTCAGTTTTTTACCAAGAACTTGTAGTGAAGATAAGCCAAAAAAATACTTTGGGTAGTTATATTATCTTCCTTGTTCTCACATCACTTAAACCAGTATTTTTGTACTCAATTAACCAGAGAAAAAGTCAATTTTGCGGTGCGACCAGATGCGAGGAGACCTCGCATCTGGGAACGCGCACCAAGCTTTTGACCCAATGCTTTGGCAATTCTCTGGTTTTTCTCTTCCGTGCTCCCGGTGCTCCCGGTGCTGCCTAACCAGTAAATGAGTGGGTTTTGATGGGAGTGATATGAGCCACCACTATTCATAGAGCGCATTTTTTCTCCTAGACCAAAGTAATCTCCACGCCAATAGCTTGAACAGCAAATTTATCAAAACTTTACCCTTTCTCCCCAAACTGACCCCCCTTTTCCATCTCTTACTCAGTAAGGGGAAAGAAAATGTACAAGGAAAGAAGTTTGAGGCAGAAGAAGTAAAACGAAAGTGAGAAAGTTTAATCAAAACTTGCATACTTAAGCCTAGATCAGAGTTTGAAAGTATGCAAGGACCGAAGGTACTTCAGCCTACTTATAAACTTAGGTAAAAAATTTTAGTTGAAACAATACCAGGAAGTTATCTATGACATTTACTAAAGATTCTCAAAGAGAAATTACTAACTTATCACCAGAAGAATTTAGGAAAATTGCTAATCCTCCCCGCTTAATTGATGTACGTAGTAATTTGGAATATCGTTTATTTCATGCTCCAGAAGCCATTAATCTCAGTTTGCCGCGCATTTTGATGGGAGTAAATTCTTTTTTCAGTCGTTGGGTAATACCTCAATGGTTTCGAGAATTACCAAAAGATGAACCAATCGCCTTAATTTGTCTTTCGGCTCATCGTAGTCCTATTGCGGCAAAGAAACTACAAGAAGCCGGATTTACTCAAGTTTACAACATTACTGGGGGAATGATGGCCTGGAAAGAATTAGGACTGCCTATGAGTAAAGGGAAAGCCCCTAGGGCAAAAGAGTCAAAAAAATAAGTAAATTTAGAGGAATTTAAGCAAATGTGGAAAATTTTATCAGCTCTCAAAGAGAACTTAGTGTGGTCAATACCAGCTTTTATGATTGGTGGCATTATCTTTGGTGCCGTATTTGATGCTGGTTTCTTGAAAGCAGCGATTATCCCCTTAACTTTTTTGATGGTATATCCAATGATGATTAATTTGCAGATTGCCAAAGTTTTTTCTGGGGGGGATTTAAAATTACAAGCAATTACTCAGTTACTAAACTTTGCAGTAATTCCTTTTTTCGCCTTTGGGATTGGGAAACTGTTTTTTGGCGATCGCCCCTTAATCTTATTAGGATTGTTACTGACTTCCCTATTACCCACTAGTGGTATGACCATTTCTTGGACAGGATTTGCCAAAGGAAATCTTAATGCAGCCATCAAAATGACAGTAATTGGATTAATTGCTGGGTCTTTAGCTGCACCATTGTATGCTAAGTTTTTGATGGGTACAGTGGTAGAAATTCCCTTAATTGATGTATTTAAGCAAATTGTGTTCATCGTCTTTCTGCCAATGTTGTTAGGATTTGTCACCAAAAGAATTTTAATCGCCACAGTAGGGGAAAGTAAATACAATAAAAATATCAAACAAAAATTCCCAGTTTTTTCTACTGTGGGTGTATTAGGAATTGTCTGTGTAGCTATGGCTTTAAAAGCTAAATCAATAATCAACAATCCCGTAGAAGTTCTTTCCTTCTTTGTACCTCTATTAATTATTTATGGTTTGAATTTCCTGATTAGTACGGTTATTGGCAAAAGCTTCTTTAATCGTGATGATGCTATTGCTTTAGTGTATGGTACAGTCATGCGTAATCTTTCCATTGCTTTGGCGATCGCCATTACCGTCTTTGGTTCAGAAAAAGGTTCAGAAATTGCTCTAATTATTGCCATGGGATACATTATTCAAGTTCAATCCGCCGCTTGGTATGTGAAACTAACCGACAGAATCTTTGGGCCACCGATAATAGAAGAACATGCTCAATAAATTAATTAAAATAATTTAATTTGGGGCGCCGAACTTAATCATCGCGGGTTACAAACTTAAAATTAAAACTGCTAACCAAACAGTTCAAGGTATTAGCCACAAATACTGTAAACCTATTCACAAGTCTGAATTCTCTTAAAAGTTAATCATCATGTTAGATTTTTCAACTGTACAAAAACGTTTATTTGCTTGGGGTATGGGAAGAGCTAATGCTGCTGATGCTCATAAAATTAAGCTCAAAGATTGCCCCAAGTATCAAAGCCTAGGACAGCTAAAACAATCATTACTAGGTAATTTAGAGGAACGAGTCTTAGAAATAGGTCCCGGTGCTGGGGCAAGTTTAAGCTACTATCCTCAAGATATTGAGTGGATAGGAATTGAACCCAATGCCTTTATGCACTCCTATTTAGCTACAGAAGCAAAAAAACAGGGGCTCAGTAACATTCAAATTCATCAAGGAACAGCAGAAAATCTACCTGTAGAGAATGAAAGTATCGATGCCGTTGTTAGTACTCATGTTCTCTGTTCCGTTCAAGACCCCAGCCGCAGTCTTCAAGAAATTAAACGCATATTGAAACCTGGGGGTAAATTCATTTTTATTGAACATGTGGCTGCCAAATCAGGAACTTGGACCAGAAGAGTTCAAGATAGCCTTAAACCAGCATGGAAAACTTTCTTTGATAACTGCCACACCAATCGAGAAACCGGAAGTTTTCTTCAACAGTTGGAATGGGAAATTCTAGATTACCGTGAATTTCTATTAGACTTCCCTGTGGTCAGTCCTCATATAGCCGGAGTGATACGAAAAATTTAACAGTTTTAGATTTATTCAGCACGCCCTAGTTTCATATTATATACTGTAGGTTGGGCCCTTGGTAACGAAACCCAACAATCTAACTCGTTGTCTCTGAGTGGTTGCCACCTCTTCATAAAGATTTACTTTTTCAGCAGAACTTAGTTATTTTCTCAATAGCTCCAAGTAAATCTTCTTGGGTATAATCTTGATAAACAGAGGCAGCAATCGCACAAGCTCCCGCACCAACTCCTTCTTTGACATAGCCTTGTTCATAAGCTCTTAAACTAGGATATGCTGATGTACTCAGATTGAGTTGAGTACCCATCAGAGGAATAGTACCTAATTGATATTGTTGACTAATCAAGGTAGTTAAACCAATCGTATCACCTGTAGAATCTTCAATCACCCAGCGAGTTGTACCAATCACCATTTGCTCTAGTTTAGCTTCAAGACTATATTTAGCCATTACAGCATTAATTAAAGCATAAACAGCTAACATTTGGGTTCCCCCTGCTAACATTACCCCAGCATATTTACTGACGGCGATCGCCATCGCCGCGGCGACTATTTGCATGGGATCTCCCACGGCAGCTACTAACTCAAAAGGATCAATTTTCTGGTAAGGAGATTTAAATCCTGCCTGAGTTAATCCTTGTTGGACAATTTCCCATTTTTGCTGATGATTACAAAGGCGATGACTACTATTTACTCTTCCTTTTGCGTCTATACCTAATCCTGTAAGTAAGGCTAGGGCTGTAGTTGTTCCTCCTACTACACATTCACCAATAATTACGTAACTGTTTTGAGCTAATTTCCCTAGCTTTGCTCCCCATTCTAAACCTTGTTGCCATAAATGCTTAACTATCTCTTTTGATAATGCTTGTCCACTACTTACACATTGGGCAGGTTTTCCCCCTAAGTCAATGGCTGGCACTGCTGGAGGAGTGGGTAATCCGGCATTAAACAAATAAACTGGTAGATTACAACTTTCTACCACTGCTCGACTGATTAAGGCTGGAGAGGCACCCGCCGTTAAGGGTGGTAAAGGATATTTTGGTACTTTTGCCCCACCGTTGATTAAGAATTCTGCATCAGCGATCGCTGTATACTGACGTTGTTGAGGTGTTGCCCCCGCTGCCGAAATATTGGGAATTAGTCCTGTGGCTGTAAATCCTAAAATGCAAGCAAACAGGGGTTTTTTGCCTCGATAGCTGTTTAACCAGTTTTCTCCTGTTTTCTTAGCTGTATAGACTTCAATCATAGTCTAAGATTACTTTAATCCATTCTGGTGGTCGAGGTATAGGATTCCCCAATTTATCTAAAACTAATAGTGCTGCTAAATGAACAGTCAGAAGATAAAAAAGATTGCTCAAGATAATCATGATCAGGGCTAATATTTCTATTAACAACATACTTGGCTGAGTTAGTAGCCCTAATTTTAGAAAAATCCAATCAGCTAATTCTGTGATTTGAACCATAAAGTAACTCCACAAATCTTCCCCTAAAAATATTGAGAATAGGTATATTCTGAAAAAGATCCCAAAAGTCCCAATAATTGCTCCTACTGCTAGGGAAAAGTACCAACTCCCTCCTCGTCGCCAAAAAGTACCCAGTTGCACTCCCATTAGACCATAGGGGATCAAAAAAACAATACTCCTTACTGGTCCCATTAGTACTGATAATAGCAGGGTTGATACCAAAGCTGTCATCCAAGCCGCACGATTTCCTCGTCGCAAATAAACTAAGGCAATAGGAATCGGGAAAAAAATCCTCAGTACTGGTCCTAGGGGAAAATAATAGTTAATTAGCCAGATTATCGCCGAAGTACTCGCTAAAAAAGCTGTTTCCACCATCGCTATGGTTTTACTGGAATCTTGAGTTAAGGGTGAAGGCTTACTTGGTACAGATGATTGAGGAGATTCTGTTATATCTTCATCTACCCAATTTTTTTCTTCTTGTTGGTTTTGGTTTTCTGACTTTGGTTTTGACTGGTCATCAGAATAAGCAGACATTCAATATTAATAAGTTATTTGTTGATTGGTTTTATTGTCTAATTATAACCATTTTAGTTGGCCTTTATACTCATATCTTTTAAAATCATATAAAATACCCACATTAGTTCCTTTTTCACTATGTGGGCTATTTCAATATGTATTGTACGATTATCCTTTTTTCCCAAAATTCCCAAAATTCCCCAAATTACATGATATGTAAATATTTGGCTTCTGCTTCTAGTTGACTTATCAGCTTTTCATCACCTTTTGCTCTTGCTACTTCTAAGCGATGCTGTAGATTTTTGAGCAAACTTTGACGATGATTAGCGGTGGCTTCTTTGAGAATTTCACTTTTGTTTCCTTTTAACATTTTTTTCCCCTCAGATGATTTCTTAATTAACTTTATTATATCTTTTTTTTTGGGAAAAATGTATTCTATTTTACTGATTTTTATACAGATATCCGGTAAGCATATATGCTGATTTAAGCAAAAAAGGAGTAAAACAAAATCATTTATAGTTACCGACGAAGAGTATACCTAGGAGATACAGATGCAGCTGGGGTGATTTATTTCGCTAAACTGTTATCAATATGTCACGAAGCTTATGAAGAGTGTTTGTCTCAATCCAAGGTAGAATTTAAAAAAATAGTTAGGGAAGGAGCGATCGCCATACCAATCACTCATGGAGAAATTGACTTTTTTCGTCCTTTAGTTTGTGGGGATGAATTACTAATTCAACTATGGCCCAGGCAAACTAGTGAATTTAGTTTTAACATCAGCTATCATGTACTAAAAGAAGAGGAAATTGTTGCTAAAGCTATGACTAAACATATTGCTATCAATTCCCAAACTAGACTAAAAACTCCCTTACCTCTTATGATCATAAAATGGTTGCACTCTGAAAATCAATAATTGTAAAATAAGTTACAAAAATTCTTGATCTCTAGTGATAAAAGTTTACAGACTTAGTTAAGTAAACAATAATTTAAATTAATCAATCGAGGAGTCTAAAAAGTTGAAGAAAATAGAAGCAATTATCAGACCATTTAAGCTTGACGAAGTAAAAATTGCCCTAGTCAATGCCGGAATTGTGGGAATGACAGTTTCAGAAGTTAGAGGTTTTGGTCGTCAAAAAGGACAAACAGAACGTTATCGCGGTTCAGAATACACAGTTGAGTTTTTACAAAAACTCAAAATAGAAATAGTAGTTGAAAATAATCAATTAGACCTTGTAGTTGACAAGATTATTGCAGCAGCACGAACAGGAGAAATTGGGGATGGTAAAATCTTTATTTCTCCTGTGGAACAAATTGTGAGAATTAGAACCGGAGAAAAAGACTTAGAAGCCGTATAAAGGCACAGAACCCCTGCTGAATTGCTTTGGCAAGATAGCAGGGGCTTTAATTAGCTTAAATCTTGGTATTTCCTCCTACATCTAACTTGTTTAGTTGAGTTAGATGTAGTTTTTTTATTATTTTAGTACTCTTTTTAACTGTTCTCTTTCAATGGCTTCAAATAAAGCTTGAAAATTTCCATTGCCAAAGCCAATAGCCTGATGACGACGTTCAATTAATTCAAAAAAGAACGTAGGTAGTGAAAAAATAGGTTGAGTAAAAATTTGTAACAACAAAGGTTGCCAACCTGTTACCGTGGTGCTTTGGGACTCTATCAAAATACCCAGGTTTTTCAATTGTTGATATTCTACCCTAGATAAATCCATTGAAGGTAGATACTCATAATATTCATCGGGAATATTTAAAAAAGAAACCCCAAAAGCTTTAAGATGTGAAGTAGCAGCAATGATATTACTTGTACCTAAGGCAATGTGCTGAATTCCGGCACCACCATTAAAGTTAATAAACTCTTGCACTTGAGAATTATTATCTATAGGTTCATTAATCGGTAGTTGTACTCCAGTATCAGGATGAACCATGACTTGGGAAGATAAAGCGCTGTTTTCAGTACCGATTTCAAAAGTTTGTTGTGGTTGAAACCCCAAAATAGTTTGATACCAATCTACCACCTTGTTTAGTTTACCTTTACCAACATTTAAAACTAGATGATCTAGATGAGTAAATATATTATTATTGCTGGTAACAGGTGAGATGGGTAATAAATCCACAGCAGGAAAGATAAACTGAGAATCATCTCTACCTTCGACTAAGGTATGTTTAAATCCCACTGGATTGATAATTTGGCACCATTTACGATTAGTTTGAATATCTACTTGTAAAGGCTGAGAAAATTTAGTCTTCTGTTTATTTGCTATAGTAACAATCTTATCTAGATCTGGAACTAAAAAAGCTAAGTCAACTACTCCAGAGGAGTGATTGAGAAAATATTGAGAGACTGGACTACCAAGGGTTAGAGGACTAGAAACAACAAAAGTAATCTTATTAGTAGAGATAATCTCAGTTAGGGTACTACCATCATTTATAGAGGCGATCGCCTGAAACCCCATGCTAGTCACAAACCAATCTCGCCATTTTTCTGCATCTTCTACATAGAAATGTATATAATTAATCCACATTATCAATATTATAAGTTGTTCAGTAAGATAGGAGCTTTCTTTTCAAAGTTTAACAATTAATATTAATTTAGGTTTTTTCTCTGCCTTGAGAAAACATAAGAAGTGAGGGATAATGTACGTAACTTTGGCGATTTAAACAGGCCCCTTATGATTAAGCTAACCTCAGACCGTCTCAGACAATGGAGTAATTTAATATCTATTATTGGAGCTTTTTTTGCCAATATATTAGCTAATATAGTGCCTTTAAATGGTTTAAACATAGGCGAAATTTCTAATAAGTTTTTCGCCAACGTGCTGATAATTCCGGCTAATTCTGCCTTTATAATTTGGGGAGTAATTTATTTAGGATTAATCAGTCTCGCTATTTACCAATTTTTCCCCTCATCTAGTCAAACTACACGCTATTTAGGTTATTTTTTACCTTTGGCTAGTTTAGCGCAGATTATCTGGATAGTATTTTTTCAGTATCGCTGGTTTACAGCTTCTATCCTACCTATGCTGGTGATTTTGTCCATGTTAAGTATTCTCTATTATCGTATACCTATGAGTAGATCCAGTAAAACTAAATGGTTGATACATCGACCTGTGAGTATTTATCTGGGTTGGATTAGTGTGGCGACTATTGTTAACATAGCTAGTGCCTTAGATTATAATAACTGGAATGGTTGGGGGTTGAGTCCTTCAGTTTGGACGATAATTATGATGGGAGTGGGAACTATATTGGGAGCAATCCCCTGTGGGCAAAAGTCTGATTTCGCCTATCCTCTGGTAATTGTCTGGGCTCTATGTTGGATTGGAGTAGCTAATCAGGATAACTCTTCTGTGATTATTAGTGCTGGTATTTTTGCTGCTTTTTTGATAGCAGTAATTATATATAAGTTAAGAAAACAATAAGATAAATTATGCTAAAATGAACTTCTATAGCTAGGGGTGCTTGGCTCAACCAAGCTGAGATATACTCTTAGAACCTGAGACTGGATAATACCAGCGGAGGGAAGCTGTAAATAGAGGAAAACAAATATGAGAACAGAATGGATCGCTAAGCGACGTGGACAGGCAAATGTATCTCAAATGCACTATGCTCGTCAAGGAATATTAACAGAAGAAATGGATTACGTCGCCAAGCGGGAAAATCTCCCTGTAGAGCTAGTTCGCGATGAAGTAGCCCGAGGCAGAATGATTATTCCAGCGAATATCAATCACACAAATCTAGAACCAATGTGTATAGGTATCGCTTCTAAATGTAAGGTAAATGCTAATATTGGTGCATCTCCAAATTCTTCCAATATCCAAGAAGAGGTAGAAAAGCTAAAACTATCAGTAAAATACGGTGCTGATACAGTAATGGACCTATCTACAGGAGGCGGAGATCTCGACACAATTCGCGAAGCAATTATTAAAGCTTCATCTGTACCAATCGGGACGGTACCTATTTATCAAGCCCTAGAAAGTGTTCATGGCAGCATCGAGAATCTAACGGCAGAAGATTTTCTTCATATAATTGAAAAACACGCAAAACAAGGCGTTGATTATATGACTATTCATGCAGGTCTGCTGATTGAATACCTACCACTAGTAAAAAATCGGATCACCGGAATTGTTTCTAGAGGTGGAGGGATTATCGCTAAATGGATGCTACATCACCACAAACAAAACCCTTTATACACTCACTTTGATGAGATTATTGAGATCTTCAAAAAATATGATGTATCTTTCAGTTTAGGAGACTCTCTACGTCCAGGCTGTCTACACGATGCGTCAGATGAGGCTCAACTGTCAGAACTGAAAACCCTCGGGCAATTAACACGCAGAGCCTGGGAACATGATGTACAAGTGATGGTAGAAGGTCCCGGACACGTGCCCATCGACCAAATCGAATTTAACGTCAAAAAACAAATGGAAGAGTGTTCAGAAGCCCCCTTCTATGTACTAGGTCCTCTGGTAACAGATATAGCACCTGGTTATGACCATATAACCTCCGCTATCGGAGCAGCGATCGCAGGTTGGCACGGCACAGCTATGCTTTGTTATGTAACGCCAAAAGAACATTTAGGGTTACCAGATGCAGAAGATGTACGTAATGGGTTAATTGCTTATAAAATTGCTGCCCATGCTGCTGATATTGCTCGTCACCGCCCTGGTGCTAGAGACAGAGATGACCAACTATCTCAAGCTAGATATGATTTTGATTGGAATCGCCAATTTGAACTATCTCTAGACCCAGATAGGGCTAAAGAGTATCATGATGAAACTCTACCCGCAGATATTTACAAAACTGCTGAGTTTTGTTCTATGTGTGGACCAAAATTCTGTCCTATGCAAACTAAAATCGATGGCGAAGCTATTACAGAGTTAGAGAAGTTTCTAGCTCAAAATCAATCACAGCCCATTTCTGTTAACCAAAGTTAGTAAGATAGCGCTACGCCTAGGCAATGCTTGGAATAGCGGAGGGAAGAGAGCGCCGTTACCCGGCGCGGGGTCCAACGCCGGACGGGAACAACAAAAAATGTCCTAATATTAATGCGTAAGGCTATAGAGGGTGGGAATAAACCCGCCCTCTATATATCTATCTCACCTGTATGAACTTTTCTTTTCCACTAGACTAGGCTCAAAAGATATATTGATATATTTGCTCTTTTCAATTAAATACGCTAAGAAAGCTTGAGCAATTACTGAAAGACGTTTTCCTGATAAATGAGCAACAAACCAACGGCGTTTAATGGGGAAATGTTGTACATCTAAAATACATAACTCAGAATTACACTGTTCGGAAGTTAGAGTATGTTGAGATAAAACAGAAATACCGAGGCCACCAGCGATCGCCTGTTTAATTGCCTCATTGCTACCTAACTCTAATCTAACCGATACTTTAATTCCATATTTAGAGAATAATTCTTCCACAGCAGCCCTGGTGCCGGATCCCAATTCTCGCATAATAAAAGGCTCACCATCGAGAGCTTGAATTGGCAAGTTTTTTTTCCCAGCTAGGGGATGATTAGCACGGGCTACCACTACTAGAGGATTATCCAGAAAAGCTTGACTATGTAAATCAATCTCTTTGGGTGGTTGACTTAAAACATATAAATCATCTTGATTTTCTAACATCCGACGTTGCATCTGTTGATGATTAGTCACGTTTAGAGAAACATCTATGCCTGGATACTCCTCACAAAAAGCTCCCAACATCCTCGGAATAAAATATTTTGCCGTAGTAATCACAGCTATTTGTAATTTTCCTTGTTTTGTGCCTTTGAGATCGGCGACTTTCATTTCAAAGTTTTCTAAACGGTTAAAAATGTCCTGACTAGTTTTTAATAACTCTTCCCCGGCTTCGGTTAAATATAAACGCTTTCCAATTTGCTCAAATAACGGTAAACCAACTACTTTAGTTAATTGTTTAATTTGACTAGAAACTGTTGGTTGTGTAATAAATAGCTCTTCGGCGGCACGAGTAAAACTACCTAAGCGTGCTGTAGCTTCAAAAACGGCTAATTGATGGAGGGTTGCGTGAATCATAACTTGATTTTGCTTTAATATTTTATATCATAGACTATTTTCTATCTTAAACTAATTTTAATTTATTTATGTCTATTCTAGTTCAAGGATCCCTAACTTATCCTCCTGAAAATACTGCCTGTTATATCAAATTGATTAAAAAATTCTAAAAAACGATTGAGCATTAATTCTCTTACTTCAAAACTCATTACTTCAAAACTCATTACTTCAAAACTCATTACTCAACCACAACCAGTAACATTAGGTAAAGATGCAAGATCTGAGTTTTAGAGGTGATCATCTCAGTCTTAACATATCTGTTTTATTCTCACTGTGAGAGAAGAACTTGATATGAAGCTATAAAAATACTTTAGAACAGAGAAATCTTATTGTTAAGATAGAATAGTAGGTTCATTGTGAGCCCCTGACCAGGACGATAAAATAAACTTATGCTACAAAATACTCAATCCATCCGATACTATCAAAAACTTACTGATAATCTCGTCGATTTTCACCATCGCGGTTATACTTACGATCATCTAAAAATGTACTTAGAAGGCTATTTAACTTGTCTTCGTCAGACTAATGTTCTCGAAATTTACTTGATTCATCGTCTCGAAGAAGAAGCAACTCGCTTTCTCCAAGACTCTTCTAATTTTGTAGAACCTTTACCAGAAGCAGAAGTAGAATATTATTAACAATAATAAGTAGGGTGAAATTGAATCTCACCCTACCTATTCAGATGTTTTCAGATGAAAATATTTCAAGTTCACACTATGAAGCTAAAGCGACTTCTAAGGATTCTTGTAATTCCCCACTTTGATAAAGTTCAATCATAATATCTGAACCTCCTAAAAATTCCCCATTAACATAAACCTGTGGAATAGTAGGCCAATTAGAGTATTCCTTTATTCCTTGGCGTATTTCAGGATCTTCGAGAATATCTACTGTTTCATAGGGAACACCCAAACTGTTTAAAATCTGCACAACATTGTTGGAAAAACCGCATTGAGGCATTAGTTTAGAGCCCTTCATAAAGACTAAAATTTTGTGAGTTTGTATTAGTTGTTTAATTCTTTGCTCAAGTTCTGGTGTCATCTTTCTATCTATATATTTTTACTCATTATAGCTTGTCCTTAATTATTCTGACTGACTTGACAATACCAATTTCCCTTGATAATAAAAGTCAGTTGTCTTTAAAAACCACCAAACCTTACACCTGCTTCGATTTTAACCTTATTGTCACCCCGTTAGATGCAAGTTAAAAGGTAGGATGTGAACCCCGCGAAGCACGTAACCCATAAATTATAGAGAAAAAGCAACAGGGAAAGATTAAAATAGTTAATGTGCTTGCTGGCATTTCACACGAAAACAAGGTAAATTGATAATTAGATCGATTATTTATAAGTTAACCTTAGTGTCAAATAAAATATAGCATTTTTATTGTCTCATCTCTGCTCGGTATCCCAGAAAGCTGATTCTTCTACCTTCAACATTAAAGCAATAATTATTGTAGTTTACTTGAGTTAAGATTACTATAAAATTTATTTATTAATAAAAAAATATCAAGAGATAAAACGTTTAAGAAGGAAAAATAAATGATAAGTCAAAAAATATTTTTAGCAAAAATGACAAATTTAATCTACACGCAACGAGAAAATAAAGATTTTTGTCTAATTTTACAGGCGATCGCCACAGAAGCCAGAGACATCTTAAAAGTAGATCGACTGAAAATTTACAAATTCGACTCAGAGAATAATGGAGAAGTAATAGCTGAGGCATACGAGGAAAATCGCCTCCCCTCTCTTCTAGGATTGCATTTTCCTCACACAGATATACCATCTCAAGTGAGACAATCACTAATTAAATCTCTGGGAGGAGTGGCAATAGATGTTACAGCAAAGCGTAAAATTATCTATCAAGATTATTCCTGCGATCATAATAGTAGTGATGAGGCAAATCAAGTAACTTATCAACTAGTAGATCCTTGTCACTTAGAATACTTATTAGCCATGGGAGTATTGTCTTCATTAGCTATTCCTATACTTGACTGGGGAAAACTCTGGGGATTATTAGTTATTCATCATAGCCAACCTCGTCGCTTTCAGCAATCGGAAATACACCTAGTACAAATACTAAGTAAGCAAATTTCCCTAGGTCTAAATAAAGAAACTCTGATGGCTCAATCCCAATATCAAAAAACCCAACAATTAATTACAGAAAGAATTAATAATATTTGGTGGGATAATCAAACAAACCAGCAAGAGAAATGGCAAAAGATTTTAGCTATAGGGACAGAATATCTCCAGGCAGATGGAGGCTTAGTTTATCTTGTACCAGATTTGACAGGAGCACCAGCTCAAATCTATGATTACGGAGAAGTCGTCTGCCATGAAAAACCGAAAATTTCTTCTGATTGCTTGAATGTAATTAAAGAAATAGCTCTCAACGATATTAAGAAAAAAAATACCTCCCCTGACAATCCTCAAATTTATACAAGGGAAGAATTAATCGCAGCTTTAGGAAATAAAGAATTAGTAAACTTCTTTAATCCTAATATTCATTCTTTTCTATTTATATCTCTACATCATCATCATCAATGGATTGGTTGTATAGCTTTATTCCGTAAAGAGCAACAATGGGAGATTCTCTGGGCAGGGAGACAAGACACAGATAAACGCCATTTAAAACCTCGTAAATCCTTTCAAGCTTGGTGCGAAACTAAACGAGGTTCTCCCTACTGGACTAAGATAGAAATAAATTTAGCCAGAGAAATTGGTAGATATCTCTACATACTCTTAACCCAACAAAGATTAAACGATATCATTGAGCATCAAGTTAACTACGATAGCTTAACTCAATTACCAAATAATTATATTTTTAGCCAAAAAGTCAACTTATCTTTAGTAGATGCGATCTACCAAGGTGAGATTATTGGAATCGTGATGCTTGATTTAGACCAATTTAAGCGTATTAACGAATCAGCAGGTCATACAGTTGGAGACTATTTACTACAACAAATAGCCGAAAGACTAAAAAATTATATAGATACCTTACCAAACTTAGAACCTTTTTTAGCTCGTTGGCATGGAGATAGATTTGTGATATTATGGCACAAATTAACTTATGCAGATCAATTAATTGGAATATGTAAATCTATATTAGCCATAGTGCAAAAGCCATTTCAATGTCAAAATCAATACATATATATAAGTACTAGTATAGGAGTATCCCTGGCCCCCTACGACGGAGACAACATAGATACCCTGATTAAAAATGCTGAAACAGCAATGTATAAAGCAAAAAACCAAGGGAAAAACACCTATAAATTTTATAATCCCGAATTAAAACAACAAAATCTAAACTGGTTAACCTTAGCATCAGACTTACGACAAGCAATACAACGTCAAGAAATAATCGCGCACTATCAACCACAAGTATGTTTAAAAACAGGAGAAATCATCGGCGTAGAAGCTTTAATGCGTTGGCATCACCCAAGATTAGGTTGGATTTCTCCCGCTCAATTTATTCCCCTAGCCGAAGAAATTGGCATGATTCATGAATTAGGAAAGTGGATTTTAACTAAAGCTTGTAAACAACAACATTTTTGGGAATCAACCGGATTTCCCAGTGTAAAAATGTCAGTGAACATATCACCTATTCAACTGCAAAAACCAACATTTTTAGCAGAAGTAGAGTCAATACTTGAATCTACTCAAATTAATCCTCGCTACTTGCAATTAGAAATTACTGAAAGTACTATATTAAAAAATATCGATCAAACTATTAAACTTCTTACTAAGCTAACTCAAAAAGGAATCAGCATAGCCATTGATGATTTTGGGACAGGTTATTCTTCCTTGAGTATATTAAAAGATTTACCAGTAAATGTTTTAAAAATCGATAAATCGTTTATAGACACCCTAGAAAAATCAGAAAATTCAGCTAAACTTTGTCAAAGTATTATAATGCTGGGAAAATCTCTTAACTTGCGAGTGATTGCCGAAGGTGTAGAAAATAAAAAACAAACTAGTTTACTAAAACAATTCGATTGTGATGAAATCCAGGGCTATTTTATTAGTCCACCTCTTGATAGTGAACATCTCACTAATATGCTAGTTAAAAATATTGTAAACAAACTAGAATTGCCAGCAACTCAAATATCAGCCCCTCTTAATAGTCGAACTTCTCAAGAAAAAGTATGTGAAGATATAAATAAGTCAAATATTATCTCGATAGAAACAAAACTTACTCAAAAAATACAAGTTTATGAAGAACTACAAAAGGAAATAAAAGAAAACAGCACGCGAGAGCATTTGCTGAGAGAAATAGCTCAAAAAATTAGAGAATCTCTAAACTTAGAAGATATTTTACAGACTACGGTTAACGAAGTACGCCACGTCCTAAATACAGATAGAGTGATTTTATTTAAATTTGACGAACACTATCTAGGGGAAGTAGTAGTAGAATCAGTCTCAGAATCAAAACTATCTATACTGGGAAAATCGATAAAAGATGAATGTTTTGGAGAAAAGTACGTAGAATATTATCTCCAAGGACGAATTAGAGCTATAGAAGATGTAACGACAGCAAACATACAAGAATGTCATCTAAATTTACTGCAAAGCTACCAGATAAAAAGTAATCTGGTACTGCCAATAATTCATCAAAAAACATTATGGGGCTTACTAATTGCTCACGAATGTTACCAAACTCGTAAATGGAAAGAACAAGAAATAAGTCTTTTAAGTCAATTAGCAACCCAAATAGCGATCGCTATTCATCAAGGAGAACTATACAAACAGCTACAAATAGCGAATAAAAAACTACAAAAGCTTTCCTGTATAGATGGTTTAACTCAAGTGGCTAATCGTCATCACTTCGATGCCTATCTACAAGAATGTTGGCAGGAGTTATTAACGTCACAAGAAACCCTATCCCTAATCCTCTGTGACGTAGACTTCTTCAAAAAGTATAACGATACATACGGACATTTAGCAGGAGATAAATGCTTACAAGCGATCGCCAACACCCTTGCTAATTCAGTAACTAATCCCGAGCACTTAGTAGCCCGTTACGGAGGAGAAGAATTTGCGATTATTTTACCGGGAGTTTCTAGCCAATTCAGTGTCAACCTTGCTCTCTCTCTTCGTAAGCAAGTTAAAGCTCTGAATATTACCCATGCTAGTTCCAATTATCATCAAGTTACCCTAAGTTTAGGAGTAGCTAGTATTATTCCCCATATATTTTTATCAACAGAAGTATTAATTCAAAGAGCAGATCAAGCCCTGTATACAGCTAAAGCCCAAGGACGTGATTCTGTGCAAAGTTTTTAGTAGCTGTTCACATTGAGTTAACAAATGTGCTAAAGACTGATACTATTGATTGGTGAATAATCACAAAAAAAAATATGAGTATACAGGTAGAAGGAATCACACCCCACGGTGGTCAACTAGTAAATAGAGTGGCCACAGCAGCAGAAAAAGCCGAATTCTTAGAACAGGCTGATAAATTGCCCAGAGTCCAATTAGATAAAAGAGCAACTTCTGATTTAGTCATGATTGCCATTGGTGGCTTTAGCCCCCTTAACGGCTTCATGGAACAAGGAGACTACGAAAAAGTAGTTGAAGATATGCGCTTGTCCGATGGGACTCCCTGGTCAATTCCAGTAACCCTCTCTGTGAGCGAAGAAGTAGCAGAACCCCTAAAAGAAGGTAACTGGGTACGCTTAGATGATTCCCAAGGTCGCTTCATTGGTATTTTGGAATTAACCCATAAGTATCACTACAGCAAAGCCCATGAAGCTATTAACGTTTATGGTACTGACGAAGATAAACATCCTGGAGTAAAAGTAGTCTATGAACAAGGACCTGTAAATTTAGCAGGTCCTGTTTGGCTGTTAGAAAGAGAAGCTCATCCTCAGTTTCCAGCTTATCAAATAGACCCGGCTCAATCACGAGCTATCTTCGCTGAAAAAGGCTGGAAAACTATCGTCGGATTTCAAACTCGTAACCCCATTCACCGTGCCCACGAGTATATTCAAAAATGTGCTCTAGAAACAGTAGATGGATTATTTTTACATCCTCTCGTAGGGGCAACTAAACAAGATGATATTCCCGCTGATGTGAGAATGCGCTGTTATGAAATCATGATTGATAAGTACTTTCCTCAAGACCGAGTGGTTTTAGCGATTAATCCCTCAGCTATGCGCTATGCAGGTCCAAGAGAAGCTATTTTTCATGCTTTAATTCGTAAAAATTACGGATGTACTCATTTTATTGTAGGTCGGGACCATGCAGGGGTAGGCGATTATTATGGTACTTATGACGCTCAATATATTTTTGATAAGTTTGAACCAGGGGAACTGGGTATCGTACCAATGAAATTTGAGCACGCCTTCTACTGTAAAGTAACAGAACAGATGGCAACCACTAAAACTAGTCCTGCTACTAAAGAACAACGTATACACCTTTCTGGAACAAAAGTACGTGAAATGCTTCGACGTGGAGAGTTGCCTCCTCCACAATTTTCTCGCCCTGAAGTAGCCGCAGAGTTATCTAAAGCAATGCAAAAATTAGCTCAAACTACTTAATCTCAAACATTCCTCGGTTTAAAATACCGAGGATTTTTTTTCGGTTACGTTAAACTAAGTTATATCGCTACTTGATACAAAAGGAACTCCCGAACCAATACTGCGTAGGTTTTGAATCAAACATATTCCTTCTGAGAAAGCAGGGAGCACCGGAGCACGGGAGCTTCAACAGAGGGGTTTTTGGCTTTGTACCTAATCTCCTTTCAACCTTACTCTAATCAATAATTTTCTCTTAACAAAAGCAGTATTGACTCCCGAACAGGAAATAGTTATTCTAGTATTCGGTTTCACCACTTAAAAATCTCCTAACTTGAATGCGTAGCGCTATAAAAGGGCGATCGCTTGTTTAAATCTAAGATTAACTATTACTTATTTACAATGGTTCAACTAGAAACAAAAACTTATTCTTTCACTGAATATTTAAACTATAAAGACAAAACAGATAATAAATATGAATTAGTCAACGGAAAACTTAAACTAATGCCTCCAGCTAGTGGCCTACATGCTTTGATTTTACAAAATTTTAGACAATTAGTTACTAATATCATTTCCCTCAATATCCTCCTCAAAATAATCAGTAGGTTGGGTATACAAACGTGCAACCCAACACAAATACACATTGAGACATTATAGGGATGCTGTTGGGTTTCGTATTCCAAGGGCCCAACCTACAACCTACAAGCTAAAAATAATCTTCTTCAACCATCATTGAGTGCGATCTCCTTGACTCAATATCTCTCTCAAAATAATCAGTAGGTTGGGTTAAACGAAGTGCAACCCAACACAAACACATATTAAGACATTATAGGGATGCTGTTGGGTTTCGTATTCCAAGGGCCCAACCTACAACCT